>DASSRG010000146.1:0-3102 GCA_035701885.1 Candidatus Limnocylindrales bacterium | reverse complement strand
CGAGGCGATGCTGGCGAGTGGCGCGGCCCGTCGCGCGCTCGTCGTGACCGGCGAGACCCCGACCCTCGCCGCGCGCTACGCCGTGGCGGACAGGCGGGCATTCCGCCACGCGTTCATCGGCTACACGGTGGGCGACGCCGGCGGGGCGGTGGTGCTCGAGCCGTCCGACGACGAGCGCGGCGTCCTGTACGCGCACTCGTGGTCGGCATCGCAGCACTGGGCCGTGTCCACGGTCCCCGGCGGCGGCTCCCGTCATCCCCGGGGCGACGAGTTCCTGTACGCGGGCGGCGACGGCGGCGAGCTCCGCGACATCGTCCGCTCGTTCGACCCGTCGACCGCGACCCGCGTCTTCGAGGCGACCGGTACCACGCCCGACGACTACGCGCTGTTCGTCGTCCACCAGGTCACGGCCCCGTTCGCGGACGAGATGACCGCCCGGCTCGGCTTCCCGCCCGAGCGCGTCGTCCGGACCATCGAGGAGTTCGGGAACGTGGCCTCTGCGACGCTCCCGCTGGCGCTGGCGTGTGCCCGCGACTCGGGTCGGGTCGGTCGTGGCGACCGGGTGCTGTTCGTGGGCCTCGGGGCGGGGATCAGCGTCGCGACGATGGCGATCCGGCTGTGAGCGCTCCAGCGGTTGGGGCCGGTGCGGGCGCCTCCGCGTCACGCTTCGAGCGGGCGGAGGGCCGGCCACTCGTTGCGCTGCCGCCGATGCGGCTCGAGGAGCGGACCGTTGAGACGCTCGTCCCGGGCGAGGCGGAGGCATGGATCACGCTGCCGGCGCTCGACGAGGAGGACGGGATCGGGCCGACGCTGGCGGCGCTCCAGGCACAGACGCTCCGCCCCCTCGTCGTCTGCATCGTCGACAACGGCAGCCGCGACGGGACGGTCGACCGCGTGCGGGCGTGGGCCGCATCGCTCGCCTCGTCGCCGGCTGCGGCCGGGCTGGGGGTCCGCCTCGTCGCCGAGCCGGAGAAGGGGACCGGCGCTGCAGCCGACACCGGGATGCGGATCGCGGCCGCGGCCGGCGCGCGCTACCTCCTGCGGACAGACGCGGACAGCCTGCCACGGCCGCGCTGGGCGGCCCGGATGGTGGAGCGGCTGTCCACCGACGCGGACCTCGTCGCCGGGCGGATGGTCGACCGGGCCGACGAGGGGAATGGGCTCGGCCGCCGGGTGACGCTGTGGCTGCTGGTCGCGATCGCGGCTGGCGTCTCGGTGCCCAAGAACCGCGGTCGCGGGTATCGGACGCGGTTCCGGATGATGATGGGCTCGAACGTCGGCATCCGGGCAGAGACGTACCTCGCCGCCGGCGGCTTTCCGCGCTCGCGGATCGAGGAGGTCCACGACGACCGGGTGCTGATGAACCGGACGCGGCGGGTCACCGACCGGATCGCATCCGATCGCCACGCGGTGGTCGCCTCAAGCTCGCGCCGCTACCGGCGCTACGGGCTGCGCGGCGTGATCGCCTGGTACCTCCACCACGACAGCCGCGGCGAGCCGGTGGATGTCCGCTAGCGTCGCCGCGCGGATCGCCGAGCCGTACCTGCGCGCCGGGGACGTCCTCGCGCGGATCCTCGGACCCGGCGGGCGGCGCGCCGGATGGCACGAGACCCGGCTGTGGCTCGCGGTGTCGCCGCTCGCGTTCGCCGGGCTCCGGCTCGCCGGCCGGCGGCGCGTCGTTCGCCTCGGGCCGTTCGGGACGCTGGTCAACGACCCGGTGCTCGGGCGGCGGATCCTCACCGACGCCGAGCGGTTCCGCACGGTAGGCCCGGGCACGCACGGCGAGCTGATGAACGCGGCGATCGGCCCGGACGCGCTGCTCAACATGGACGGGGCGTCGCACGAGGCGCTGCGGCGGGCGCTGGGACCGCTGTTCGCCCCCGCGCCGTCGGCCGCGCTCGTCGCGCAGGCGGACGACGGGCTGCTGGAGGCGGCGGGTCCGCGACTGGCCGCCGGGGAGACGGTGGACGTCGTGCGCCTGTCGCGGATCCTCACCGGGCGTACGACCTTCGCGCTGCTCGGCGCCCCGCCGCCACCCGATGGCGACGAGGGCTATCTCGCGTCGTACGAGCTCGGGGAGCGGCTGGTGGGGATGACCGTCGATGCCATCCGGCGGGGCGTGCGGCCGGGCGAGCTGGAGCGGGCGCGCGAGCTCGTCGAGCGGCTCGGCGAGCCGGGGCGGCGCGGCTGGGAGACCGGCGGCGGCACGATCGGCCGGCTGCGCGAGCTGGGCTTCGACTGGGAGGCGGCGCGCGCGCTCGTCGTCGTGATCGTGCTGGCGGGGACGGAGACGGTGACGTCGGCGGCCCCGCGGATCGTCGCGCTGCTCGCCGATCACGGGCGGTGGGCGGCGCTCAGCGGCGGCGAGCCGGCGGCCGTCGATCGGGCGATCGAGGCCGGCCTGCGACTCACGACGCCCACCGAGGTCATCGTCCGCAGCTGCCCCGGCGATGTGGAGCTCGACGGCGTCCGCTTCCCCGCCGGCCGCCGCGTCTTCGTCTCCGTCTACGGCATGACGCGCTGGTCCGCGCTGTACGACGGCGACCCCGAAGCCCTGCGGCTGGGCCGGCCGGTCCCGCGCGAGGTGCGCCACGTGTGGTTCGGCGCCGGGCCGCACTTCTGCCTCGGGGCGCCGATCGCGCGCGAGCAGCTCCGCCGCCTGCTCGGGATGCTCGGGCGGGAGCGGGGGCTGCGGGTGGTCGGGCGGTCTCCGGCGTCGGGCGTCCTGTTCCCGGCGTACGGCTCGCTCCTCGTGCGGGCCCGATGACGACGCTGGAGGCGATGCTCGATGCGGTCGTCGAGCCCGCGCGGCCCCACGATCCGGCGCTGCTCGACGCGCGTGCAGCCGTCCTCGCGACGCGTGGCGTGCTCGGCGCGCGCGTCCGTGCCCGCGCGGCGGCGTACGCGCGCGCGGGCATCGAGCCGGGGACGGCGGTCGCCTTCGGCGTGCGCCAGGATGCTGACGGGATCGCGTGGCTCCTCGGCGCGATCCGGGCCGGACTCGCCGTCGTGGTCCTGGACCCCGGGATCGCGCCCGCGCTGCTGGAGGCGCGCTGCCGCGCCGCGGGCGTCGAGGCCGTCGTCACCGACGGCGGAGTCGCG
>DASSRG010000145.1:0-2978 GCA_035701885.1 Candidatus Limnocylindrales bacterium | reverse complement strand
GGATCAACCTTTCAGGCGGGAGGACGCCGTCCGAGCGGGACGAGTGGGCATGGAGGTCGACCGTCGACGGTCGTGGCGGCACGACCCCCATGTCAGACGCGCCAGGATCATGACGACGCGAGCGCTTGGGGCGAGGCGCTTCGGACAGCGGACTACACCTCGATCAGGCGCTGGATGCGCTCGATCGCCAGGGCTCGGCCCGTCGCGGGATCGATATCCACCTGGACGGCGTTGAACACCACCGGCCCGTGGCCCACCTCGAACCGTGTCGGCAGCGCGTTGATGAACCGTGGGAGGACCGTCGAGGGGTCGAACCCGATGACGCTCCAGACCGGGCCCGTCATGCCGATGTCGGTCAGATAGGCCGTCCCACCGGGCAGGATCCGCTCATCGCCGGTGACCACATGCGTGTGCGTGCCGACGACGACGCTCACCCGCCCGTCGAGGTACAGCCCCAGGGCGTTCTTCTCGGACGTGAGTTCACAATGGAAGTCGACGAGCCGGATCGGCGGCAGCGGCTCCGGCGCCGACGAGTCGTCGAGGAGCGCGTCGGCATCGGTGAACGGGTTCTCGATCGGCTGCATGTACGTCCGACCCTGGAGGTTGATGACGGCGATCTCGGACCCGTCGAGCGCCTCGTACGTGCCCCAGCCGCGCCCGGGGACCTCGTGCGTCCCGTAGTTGAGCGGCCGAAGGACCCGGTCGTTCGCGTCGAGGAACGGGTAGATCTCGCGCTTGTCCCAGATGTGGTTGCCGGACGTGATCACGTCGACGCCGGCCGCGAACAGTGCCTCGGCGGTGGAGCTGGTCAGGCCCATGCCGCCGGCGACGTTCTCGCCGTTGGCCGTGACGAAGTCGATGCCGCGCTCGTCGCGGAGGCCCGCGAGCTCACGCTCGATCGCGACCCGGCCCGGCTTCCCGATGACGTCGCCGATCATCAGGATCCGGCACGCCCCGGCCGGCCGCGGCGCATTGCCGTTCGGCGGGTTGCCGAGCCGCGTCCGGCTGCCGGCGGTCAACTCGTTGGCGTGCGGATTCGAGCTGGTCATCGTGCGGCGAGGCTACCATCGCGGCCGCCTGCGCCGACGGCATCGCCCCGCGGGCCGACGACTACTTCGCGTACTCGACGGCGCGCGTCTCGCGGATCACGGTGACCTTGATCTGGCCCGGGTAGGTCAGGTTGTCCTCGATCTTCTTCACGATGTCCCGGGCGAGCCGGGTCGCCGTGAGGTCGTCGATCTCGTCGGGGCGGACGAGGATGCGCACCTCGCGGCCTGCCTGGACGGCGAACGAGCGCTCGACGCCGGCGAAGCTCTCCGCGATGCCCTGGAGGTCCTCGAGCCGCTTGACGTAGGTCTCCATCGTCTCGCCCCGGGCACCGGGCCGCGACGCGCTGATCGCGTCGGCGACCTGGACGACGGGCGCCTCGATGCAGGCGAACTCGACCTCCTGGTGGTGGGCGGCGATCCCGTTGACCACCTTGAACGGCATGTTGTGCTTCTGGGCGATCGACGCGCCGATGGCCGCGTGCGGCCCTTCGACCTCGTGGTCCACGGCCTTGCCGATGTCGTGGAGCAGGCCGCCGATCTTCGCGGCCTGGACGTCCACGCCCAGCTCGGCGGCGATGACCGCGGCGACGAGGCTCGTCTCGACGCTGTGCACCAGCACGTTCTGGCCGTAGCTCGTCCGGTACTTCAGCCGGCCGAGGAGCCGGATGAGGTCCGACGGCAGGCCCGGGACGCCGGCGTCGTAGGCGGCCTGCTCCCCCGCCTGGCGGATGATCAGCTCGACCTCCGCGCGGGCCTTGTTGACCACTTCCTCGATGCGGCCGGGGTGGATCCGCCCGTCGGCGATGAGCTTGGTCAGGGCGAGGCGGGCGATCTCGCGGCGGACGGGGTCGAAGCCGGACAGGACGACGGTCTCGGGGGTGTCGTCGATGATCAGGTCGACGCCCGTCGCCTGCTCGAGCGCCCGGATGTTGCGGCCCTCGCGGCCGATGATCCGGCCCTTCATCTCGTCGCTCGGCAGGTGGACGACGGTCACGGTGTGCTCGGCCGTGTGGTCCGCCGCCACGCGCTGCATCGCCGTGACGATGATCTCGCGGGCCTTCTCCTGGGCCTCGTCGCGGGCGCGGCGCTCGATCGAGCGCGCGAGCTTCACCGCGTCGTGCTCGGCCTCCTCGCGGATCGCCTCGAGCAGGACGCCCTTCGCGTCGTCCGCGGACATGCCGCTGACCTGCTCGAGGGCGGCGACCCGCTCCTGGTTGAGCCTGTCGAGCGCCTCGCGCTCCTTCTCCAGGTCGCGCTCGCGGTCGTTGATCTTGCGGCTCTTCTCCTCGAGCATGTCGGCGCGCTGGTCGAGCTGCTCGTCCCGCGAGAGCAGGCGGCGCTCGAGGTTCTGGAGCTCGGTCCGGCGCTGGCGCGCCTCCTCGTCGGCCTCCCGCTGCTGGCGAAGCTTCTCATCCTTCGCCTCGAGGATCATGTCCTTCTGCTGCGCCCGGGCTTCGGCGACGATCCGTGCCGCCTTCTCCTGGGCGGCCTTGATGGTCTGGCTGGCCACGACGCCGCGGACGACGAATCCAATGGCCACGCCAATGACCGCGGCGACCGCCGCCGCGATCAGGACGATCGGTTCCATCTTCGGTTCCTCCCCTCCGGACGAATTGCGCGCCGGAGGCGTTGTCGAATCAGTAGCGGGCGACGCAGCACCGGTGTTCGCGTGGGCTCGGGAGCGGGCAGGTCATGTGGGCTCTTCCCGCTCTCAGCCGGTGCTCCGGCTCGCCCGGAGGCGGCCTCGAGGGTCCGCGTCCGGTTGATCCGGAAAGCCTACTACGCCACCGCGGATTCCGGCGGGGCCCCGTCCTGCAACGGAACTGCATGCCAACCACGCAGCGGCGGGCGACGACCGAAATCAGCCGGAATGTCCGCCCAGCGGACCAATGGCGCGCTCTACTGCACGGTCGGTCCGCACAGCGGCCA
>DASSRG010000144.1:0-41006 GCA_035701885.1 Candidatus Limnocylindrales bacterium | reverse complement strand
GGAGGTGGTCGTCCGGGCCGGGAACCCATACCTCGCCCGGCCGCGCGTCCAACCGGAGACCTGGCTGGAGCTCCACGAGCCGCTTCCCCCGATCGAGTGACCAATGGCACGGGGCCCCTTGGACCGGCTTCGGTATACTCCCTGGGAGTATGACTGACCGAGCACAGCCCATCGAGATCGTCCTCCCCATCGAGGGCATGACCTGCGCCTCGTGCGTCAACCGCATCGAGCGATTCCTGAAGAAGACGCCCGGCGTGGAGGACGCGTCCGTCAACCTCGCCACGGAGCGCGCTACGGTGCTCGTGGACCCCGCGACGGCGGGCCGCGACGAGCTGGTCCAGGCGGTGGAGGCGGCGGGCTACGACGTCCGGCCGGAGACCGCACACCCGAACGACGGCGTCGAGGCGACCCTCGAGGCAGAGCTGACGGACGAGGACCGTGAGCGCGAACGGGCGCAGCGCCAGACGCTGATCCAGGCCATCGTCGCCATCGGCGCGGCGCTGGTGTTCATGGCGCTGATGTTCGTCCCGCAGACGCGGATCTCGATGGAGGACATCAACCGCCTCATCCTGTGGCCGGCCACGTTCGTCCAGTTCTGGGCCGGCGGCCGCTTCTACCGAGCCGCCTGGCGGGCGGGCCGCCACGGCAGCGCGACGATGGACACGCTGGTCGCGATCGGCACGTCGGCGGCCTGGGCCTACTCCGTCGTCGTGACGATGTGGCCGGAGCGCATCCACGAGGCCGGGCTCCATCCCGAGACCTACTTCGACAGCGCGTCGATCATCATCGGCCTGATCCTGCTCGGGCGGTGGCTCGAGGCCCGGGCGAAGGGCCGGACAACCGGCGCGATCCGGCGGCTCGTCGGGCTGCAGGCGTCGACCGCCCGGCGCATCCGGGACGGGGTCGAGGAGGACATCGACCTCGCGCTCGTCGTGCCCGGCGACCTGCTCCGCGTCCGGCCCGGCGACACCGTCCCGGTCGACGGCGTCGTCGTCGAGGGGGCGAGCGCGGTCGACGAGTCGATGCTGACGGGCGAGCCGATCCCGGCGACGAAGGGCGCGGGCGACGAGGTGATCGGCGCGACGCGCAACACCACGGGTTCGTTCGTCATGCGCGCCACGCGTGTGGGCCGCGACACCGCCCTCGCGCGGATCGTGGAGCTGGTCCAGCGCGCCCAGGGCTCCAAGGCGCCGATCCAGCGCCTCGCCGACCGGATCTCGGAGGTGTTCGTCCCGGCCGTGATCATGGTCGCCGTCGGCACGTTCGTCGTCTGGTACCTGTTCGGGCCGGAGCCGCGGCTCACGCTCGCCCTGACGGCGTTCATCGGCGTCGTGATCATCGCCTGCCCGTGCGCGATGGGGCTGGCCACCCCGACCGCGATCATGGTCGGGACCGGGAAGGGCGCCGAGGCCGGCATCCTCGTCCGCGGCGGCGAGGCGCTGGAGGCTGCGGGCCGCGTCGACACCGTCGTGTTCGACAAGACCGGCACGTTGACCCTCGGCAAGCCCGCCGTCGCGGCCATCACCACCGCCCCGGGGATGGACGAGGCGCGACTCCTCGACCTCGCGGCCTCCCTCGAGCAGGGCTCGGAGCACCCGCTGGGCGAGGCGATTGTCCGCGCGGCGCGTGAGCGCGAGCTCGGGTTCGGGAAGGCGACCGGGTTCGAGGCGATCGTGGGCCGCGGCGTGACGGGGACGATCGGGGACGCCGCCGTCCTCGTCGGCAGCCGGCGCCTGATGACCGAGCAGGGCGTGGATGTGACGCCGCTCGACGACGCGGCGGAGGCAGCCGCCTCGAACGGCGCGACCCTGGTCTACGTCGCCATCGACGGCGCCGCGGCCGGCGCGATCGCGATCGCGGACCCCGTCAAGGCCGAATCCGCCGCGGCCGTGCGGGAGCTCGCTGCCGCGGGCCTCGATGTCTGGCTGCTGACGGGCGACGCCCGCACCACTGCGGAAGCGGTTGCCCGCCAGGTCGGGATCCCGCCGGACCGTGTCCTGGCCGAGGTCCTGCCCGCCGACAAGGACGCCGCCATCGAGCGGCTGCAGGCCGAGGGCCGTCGCGTGGCGATGGTCGGCGACGGCATCAACGACGCGCCGGCGCTCGCCCGGGCGGACCTGGGCGTCGCGATCGGGACGGGGGCCGACGTGGCCATCGAGGCGTCCGACGTGACGCTCGTCGGCGGCGACCCGCGGCTCGTCCTGTCGTCCATCGCGCTGTCGCGTGCCACGATCCGCGTGATCCGGCAGAACCTGTTCTGGGCGTTCGCCTACAACGTCCTGCTGATCCCGATCGCGATGGGTGTCCTCTATCCGGCGTTCGGCGTGCTGCTCAACCCGGCGCTCGCGGCCGGCGCCATGGCGCTGTCCAGCGTGTCGGTCGTGCTCAACTCGCTCCGGCTGCGTTCCGTCGACGTGCGGCCCGGCCACGTGCGTGAGCTCCGGCGCGGGCCGATCGGGCTGGTGCGCGATGGCGCGTTCCTCGTCGTCGTCGCGATCCTCGGCCTCGCGCTGGCGACGACCGTCGTCGCCGCCGACCGTGCGGTGAGCGCGTCGCTGCCCGGCGTCTCGGTGACGGCGAGGAACGTCCGGTTCGAGCCCGCCGACGTCACGGTCCGGGCCGGCGAGTGGACGCAGCTCTCGTTCACCAACGCCGACCCGGTGGTCCACGACTGGATGGTCGAGGCGATCCCCAACCTCGACACGGTCGCGCGCCCCGGCCAGACCTCGACGCTCCGGTTCGTCCTCGACCAACCCGGCACGTACGAGATCCAGTGCTCCATCCCGGGCCACGCCGAAGCGGGCATGGTCGGGACCCTGACCGTCCTCCCGCGCGAGTAGCGCCTCGTACACTCGCGGCATGGCCGACCGCTCGCGCATCGACGTCCCCGCGGATCCTCGCGACCTCGACGGCGACTTCCCGCATCGCTACAGCGTCGACGTCCGGTTCGGCGACACCGACGCGATGGGCCACGCCAACAACTCGCGCTTCCTCACCTACTGCGAGTCGGCGCGGATCGCGTACTGGGAGGCCGCCACGGGCGAGCCCATCGGGCTCGCGACCCACGGCGCCGAGGAGTCGCTGATCCTCGCCGACATCCGCGTGTCGTTCCGCTCCCCGGTGTACTTCGGCGAGGTGCTGACGGTCGAGTCGCGGGTCTCGCGGATCGGCCGAACGTCGTTCACGCTGGAGCACCGGCTGACGGCCGGCGAGTCCGCCGCGGGACACGCGCGCCTCGTGGCAACCGCGGAGGGCGTCCAGGTCCTGTACGACTACGCGCAGGCCCGTCCGCGCGAGATCCCGCCCGAGGTGATCGCCCAGCTCGAGGCGTTCGAGGGCCGTCCGCTCCGCTGAGCAGGGCCGCCCGGGCCCGCTACCCGTCGACGGCGAACCGGCGGAAGATCGTGACCGCGTTCTGGCCGCCGAAGCCAAAACCGTTGATGGCCACGGTGTCGACCCGCTTCTCGCGCGCCACGAGCGGCACGTAGTCCAGGTCGCACTCCGGGTCGGGCGTGTGCAGGTTCGCGGTGGGGGAGATGACGTTGTCGCGGATCCCACCGACCGCCGCGAGCGCGGACGCGATCCCGGCCGCACCGACGAGGTGCCCGATCATCGACTTCGGCGAGCTGATCGCGCGGGTCGGCGCGGCGGAGCCGTAGGCGGCCTTGATCGCGCGCGTCTCGGTGACGTCGTTGAGCGACGTCGACGTGCCGTGGGCGACGATCCAGTCGATCTCGTCCGGGGCGACGCCGGCGTTGCGCAGCGCGTTGGACATCGCGCGCGCCTGACCGCGGCCGCTCGGACCGGGGGCGGAGATGTGGAACGCGTCAGCGGTGAGCGCGCCGCCGATGACCTCGGCGATGGGCGTGGCGCCGCGCTTGAGCGCGTGCTCCGCGGACTCGACGACCATGACGCCCGCCCCCTCCCCGAGGACGAAGCCGTCGCGGGTGAGGTCGAACGGCCGCGAGGCGGTCTCGGGGTGCTCGTTGTTCTTCGACAGCGCGGTCATGTTGGCGAGGGCCGCGACGCCCATGGGCACCACGGGCGCCTCGGAGCCGCCGGCGAGGACGACGTCGGCCTCTCCTGTCGCGATCAGGCGCAGCGCGTCGTGGAACGCGATGACCGACGTCGCGCACGCGGCCACCTGGGTCATCACGGGCCCGGTGAGCTTGTACTCCATCGACAGCATGCAGCCGGCCATCGACCCCGACAGCGCCGGCACGGCGAACGCGGACACGAACCGCGGGCCCTTGGTGTCGTGCACGTGCGTGCCGTCGATGATCGCCTCGATCCCGCCGCCGCCGGTGTTGACGACGACGGCGACCCGGTCGCGCTCCTCCTCGGTCATCGCCGCGAAGTCGATCCCCGAATCCTCGACCGCCTGCCTGCCTGCGCCCATCGCGAGGTGGATGAACCGCGACATCCGGCGGGCCATCTTCGGGTCCATCACGGTCGTCGGGTCGAAGTCGAGCACCTCGGCCGCGATCTGGACCTCGAACTCGGACGCGTCGAAGGACTGGATTCGCCGCGTGCCGGTCACCGCGTTGCGCAGGTTCGACCAGTACGTCTCGAAGTCGTTGCCGATCGGCATGACCGCGCCGAGGCCCGTGACGACGGCACGGCGCGAGAGGTCAGACGAGGGCACGGTTCACCTTTCCGATCTGGATCCGGGGGCGGAGGTCGCCCGGGATTGTAGCGAAGGGCTGGTCAGGGGCCGGGCGCCTGCAAGGCGTGGCGGAGGACGATGGATGCGGCTGCCCGCCATTTCGACGCGGGCATCGGGAGCCGAGGAGACGGCGATGGACGACGCGACCCGCCACGAGGGCGACAGCCGCATCCCGGGTAGCGACGTGGGGGACCAGGTGGGCCTGGGCCGCGTGGTCGAGGACCGCCGGCACGCGACCGGGAGCCCGGACGCCGACGACCCGCCGACGAGTGGCGGCCAGGTCGAGGAGGCGTCGGAGGACAGCTTCCCCGCCAGCGACCCGCCGGGCTTCATGTCCGATTCGGCCACCCCGACCCGCGAGATCCACGACTCCGAGGAGCCGATCGAGCTGCCCGCGCCGCGCGACGTCCCGTAGCGAGCGTCCGTCAGCGGCCGTCCCAGCGCTTGAAGATGACCGCGCCGTTGTGCCCGCCCAGCCCGATGTTGTTGGACAGCGCGTAGCGGACGGGCATCTGGGTCGTCTCGGAGACCACCCACACGTCCGCCTCCGGGTCGAACTCGCGGTAGTTGATGGTGCCCGGCACGCATTGCTCCGCGATGGTCATCACTGTCGCGAACGCCTCGAACGCGCCGGCGGCGCCCATCATGTGGCCGGTCATCGACTTGGTGCCGGTGATCGCGAGGTTCTTCCGGCTCGCGGCGGCGCGATCCCCGAACACGGTCCAGATCGCCTCGGCCTCGCGCTTGTCGCCGAGCGGCGTCGACGTGCCGTGCGGGTTGATCACGTCGACCTCGTCGGCGGGCACGCCGCGCCGCTCGAGGGCCGCCTTCATCGCGCGCGCCGAGCCCGACCCGTGGTCGATCGGCTGGACCATGTCCCAGCCATCGGCGGCGGATCCGTAGCCGACGACCTCGGCGTAGATATGCGCGCCGCGCGCCTGCGCGTACTCGAGATCCTCGAGGATCAGGCTCCCGGCGCCCTCGCCGAGGACGAACCCGTCCCGGCTCTTGTCGAACGGCCGTGACACGTCCGTATGCGGCTCGCCCGCGCGCGGCGCGCCGAGGCCGCGCATGTTGCCGAAGCCCGCGTGCGCCACCTCCAGCAGCGGCATCTCGCTCGAGCCGGCGATGACGGTGTGAACGTCGCCACGGCGGATGATCTCGGCCCCCTCGCCCACGCAGTTCGTGCCCGTCGAGCAGGCGGTGACCACGCAGATGTTGTGGCCGATCGCGCCCGTCTCGATGGCGATCATCCCGGACGTGCTGTCGACGAGCCCGTTGGCGATGAACGTCGGCGCGACGCGGTTGGGGCCCTTCTCGTCGAGCACCTTCCAGTTGTCGATCATCAGCGTCTGGCCGCCGGCGCCGGAGCCGAACACGACCCCGATGTCCTCGCGGTTCTCGTCGGTGATCTCGAGGCCCGCGTCGGCCACGGCCTGCTTCGCCGCCGCCACGCCGTACCACATCGCGGGCTCCGAGCGGCGCACGGCCTTGGGGTCCATCCACGCCGTGGCGTCGAAGTCCTTGACCTCGCCGGCCCACTTGTGGGTGTACCGGTCCGGGTCGAACTTGGTGATGACGTCGAGGCCGGAGCGGCCGTTGACGAGGGCCGACCAGGCGGCGTCCTTGTCGTTGCCCACTGGGCTGATGACGCCGAGGCCGGTGACGACGACGCGGCGGGTGAAGTCGGGTTGACGCATGTTCCTCTCGGTGGCTCGGGGTGTGGCCGGCTCGGCCGGCGGATCGACTGGGGTCGCTTCGGGGGATGTGTCAGTCGACGGCGGCGGCGTCGGCGAACGGCACCAGGAGCCGGTCGCTGGCCGCCTTGTCGTCGGTCGCGATGGGAGTGGCATCGGGCGCGATGCGCTTGATCAGGCCGGTCAGGACCTGCCCGGGCCCGATCTCGATGAACGTCGTCACGCCGCTCGCCTGCATCGCCTCGACCGCGCCGACCCAGTCGACGCCCGTGGTGAGGTGATCGACGAGCTCGGCGCGGCAGCCGTCCGCGGTCGTGATGACCCGGGCGTCCGCGTTGGCGAGCAAAGGCGGGTGGGGATCGTGGAACGTGATCCCGGCGAGGACCTCGGCCATGCCCGCGGCCGCATCGGCCATCAGCGGGGAGTGGGCGGCGACGCTGACGGGGAGCTCGATCGCGCGCTTCGCGCCGAGCTCCTTGGCGATCGCGAGCGACGCCTCGATCGCGGGCCGCTCGCCCGACACGACGACCTGGCCCGGCGAATTGCGGTTCGCGACGCCGAAGACGCCGTGCTCGGATGCGCGGTCCACGAGCGCCGGCAGCGCAGCGTCGTCGAGCCCGATGAGCGCCGCCATCCGGCCCTCGCGCCCGGCGCCCGACGACTGCATCAGCTGGCCCCGGCGGCGGACGAGGCGGACGGCGTCCCCGAGCTCGAGGGCGCCGGCCGCCACCAGCGCCGAGTACTGGCCCATCGAGTGGCCGGCCGCGAAGGCGGGCTCAGGGGCGTCGATCTCGAGGGTTGCCCAGCGGGCGCGGATCGCCTCGAGGTACGCGATGCTCGCGGCGAGCAGCGCCGGCTGCGAGTTCTCGGTGCGGTTGAGGTCCTCCTCGGGGCCCTCCCACGCGAGGCGCGTGATCGGCTCGCCGAGGGCGGCGTCGGCGGCGGCGAAGACGGCCGCGGCCTCGGGCGACGACTCCGCCAGCGCTCGGCCCATGCCGACGTACTGGCTGCCTTGCCCCGGGAACACGAATGCGATCTGACTCATCGGCCCTCAGGGTAGGCCCGATCGCGCCACCGGGCCGCGAGATGCATGCATGGTTGCAGGAATCTCCGGCCGATCCTACGCTCGGGCGGTGAGGATTCGCCCGTGACAGACACCGCCCGACCCCGACCCGCCTCGTCTCCTTCGGACGCCGCCCCGGACGCCGCGCCCCGTCCGCGGAGGCCTCGTCCCTCCGATCCGGCTGCCGGTCCAGCCCTGCCCGAGTCGCTGACTCGGACGCGCCGGCGGAAGGCCGCGCCGTCGCGTGTGATCGCCCGGGTCTTCGAGGCCGACCTCTCGGCGCCGGTCGTCGCCGCGGGAACGAGGATCCAGAACGTGCGCCAGATCTCCGAGCGGGTCGCAATGGGTCGCGCCCTGTGGCGGGAGCTCGTGGTCGGCTTCGCGTCGCAGCTCGGCGAGCTCAACCTGGGCTTCACGCAGCTCGCGGCGCTGTACGTCCTCGCCGAGGGCTCGACGACGACGGTCGCGGATCTCGCCGATGCCATCGGCCGCTCGCCGTCGGCGACATCGCGGCTCGTGGACGGGCTGGTCAAGCGGCGGCTCGTGGAGCGCCGCCGCGAGGAGGACGACGGCCGGCTGCGGTCCGTCTGGCTCACTCCGCGCGGTCAGGCCGTCCTGCGGATGGTCGACCGCGCACGCGCGGAGCAGTTCCTGTCCGCCGTCCGGCCGATGCCCCGCGGCGAGCGGGCGCTGATCGCGATGGGCGTCGCGGCGCTCGCGACGCATGCGATCAGCCGGCGCGGGCGACTCGTGCGCGGCGGGAGCTGACCCCCACGGGCCGGACCTGACGGCTCAGCCGCGCCGTGGCTCGGCGACCGACCGAACGAGGCCTGCGAACACGACGATGGCGCCCACCGAGATCGACAGCACGACGACCTGACGAAGGAGACCGTCTGGGGTCGCCGGCTGGGTCGCTGCCACCTGCGCCGGATCCGCCGATGACAGGGCCGGCGCGCTGGGGGCCGCCGGCGCGATCGCCTCGGCCTCGGCCGTGGGCACTGGCTCGTCGACGAGCGCGTTCGTGTCGGGGGACGACGACGGCGTGGGTGTCGGCGACGGGGTGCCGGCGGAGGGCTGGGGTGCCAACGGCGCCGCGGCCGCGGCTGCCTCCACCGCCACGACACCGGTCATCTCCGGGTGGATCGCGCACAGGTATCGATACGTTCCCGGCGCGTCGAATGCCTGCTCGAAGCCGTCGCCGCTCCCCAGCACGCTCGAGCCGAACGACCCGTCGGTCGCCGACACGGTGTGCTCCCGGTCGTCGCCGTTCGCCCACCGGACGGTGCCGCCCGCCGCGATCGTGACGTGGGCCGGCCCGAAGGCGCGGTCGGCGATCTGCACCGACGCCTGTTTCGGCGGTGCCGCGCCAGCCGTGTCCGTCGGCAGATCGACGGCGCCGTCGGTGACGGTCACCGTGCCGCGGTACTGCGCGAGCCCTCGGTTGCGGTGGTCCTCGTACTGCCAGGTCCCCGGCGTCGTGAACGTCAGCGTGTAGCGCTCTCCCGGCTCGAGGTTGCCGGAGTCGATCCGGTAGGGCCCGCTCGTCGACCGCACCCGGTGGCGCTCGACGTCGTCGTTGACCCAGGTGACGGTCGTGCCGGTGGCGACGGTGAGCGACACCGGGTCCAGCGACGAGCCGATGCGGACGGTGACCCCGGCGGCAAGCACCGCCGGGGCTGCGAGCACGGCGATGGTGAGCGCGGTGACGACGATGGCGGCCACGCGTGCCGCGGCGCGACCGGATCGATGACGCAACCCTTCCTCCAGGTGTCCCGAGGACCGCCGTTGGTCCTCACCCTGTCGAGGCAGCCGGGACCGAAAAGGTTTCAGCCGCAGAAGCGGACGGTCGCGTCGTACAGGACGGGGAGGCCCCAGCGGAGCGCCTCGATGCCCACCCGCTCGTCGATCGAGTGGAAGTTGTCGAGGAAGCCCTCGCCCGGCGCCTGGCGCAGCGGGGAGAAGCCGTAGACCCGCACGCCGAGCCGGACGAGGTGCTTCCCGTCGGTGGCGAACGGCGCGAGCATCGGGACCGGGACTCCATCCGGGTCGGCGGCGAGGATCGTGTCCGCGAGCAGCTCGTAGACCTCGTCGACCGGGGTCTCGAACGAGATCGCGCTGTGGAGCTGCTCCAGCTCGCAGGTCTGCGCGAGCTCGCCAAGGCGAGCGAGGATCTCCTCGCGGATGTCGTCCGGCGTCGTCCCCGGGAGGGTGCGGATGTCGACCTCCACCGTCGCGTCGCCCGGGATGATGTTGTACTTCGACCCGGCGTGGATGACGTCCGGGCTGAACGTGTCGCGGACGACGGCACGCAGGATCCGCGCGTGGATCGGGTCGCACAGCGCGCTGATGGCGAGCTCGGCACGGCGCTGGTCATCGCCGGTCGCCGCATCGAGGAGCCGCCGCTGCTCGTCGCCGAGGGCCACGCCGACCTCGTCCAGCAGCCGCCGTACGACCGGCGTGATCCGGGGCTCGCCCGGCGTCGCGAGGCGGCGGACGACCTCCGCCGCGAGAACCGCGGCGTTGTCGTCTCGCGGTAGCGACCCGTGGCCCTGCGTCCCGCGGACGTGGATCCGGTAGACCTCGTGGCCCTTCTCCGCGACGAGGATCGGGTAGAACCGGCGACCGGCAGCATCCGCGCTCACGCCGCCGGCCTCGCTGAATGCCGCCGCGGCACGCAGCAGCTCCGGCCGGTTGTCGACGATCCAGCCGGCGCCCTCCCAGCCGCCGTTCTCCTCGTCCGCGGTGCACGCGAACAGGACGTCCCGCCGGAGGCCGGGGATCGGATCGGTTGCCGGGTCCAGGCCGGCCTCGGTCGCGCGGGCCGCGAGCAGCCGCATCACGCCGACGGAGAGCGCAACCATCGCCTTCATGTCGACGGCGCCTCGGCCCCACACGTAGCCGTCGGCGACATCGGCGTCGAAGGGCCCGTGCGTCCACCCATCGGAGGCGGCGGGAACGACATCGAGGTGCGAGAGGATCAGCAGCGGGTCGCCGCCGGTGCCGTCCCCGCGGAGACGGCAGACCACGGAGCCGCGGCCGGGGAACGGCTCGAGGACCTCGGGCTCGAGCCCGAACGAGCGCAGCTCCTCGGCGATACGGTTCGCCGCGTCGAGCTCGGGGCCGGGCGGATTCGGCGGGTTGATCGACGGAATCCTGATGACGTCACGGAGGAACCCGACGAGGTGGTCGTGCGCGTCCGCCCATGTCTCGGCAGAGAGCTCGTCCGACGGGCGCGGGACGGCCGGCGAGGTGCGCCCCACGCTAGCTGCCGGTGATGACGTTGCTGACGATGCCGAGGAAGAACCCGAGGAAGACGATGAACGCGACCATCCCGATCAGCAGCCGGACGTACGGGCGCTCCTTCGCGAGCGTCGTCTCGAGCTCGGGGTCGCCGCCGCCGTCGATGTACGGCTGCTCGAGGCCGCGCTTCCGGGCGGCGACGTTCCGATACTCGTCGTAGCGCTGCGGGTCCGGAGGGAGCGCAGGGCGATCGGTCGCGTTGGCGGTGTGCTGGCTGGTCACGACTCCATGATGCCGCAGGTTCGGGGACCGGGCGTGCGCCTCAGTTGGACGCCTTCAGCGCGTCGTTGAGCGCCGCCTCGAGGTCGGTGTCAAGGGTGGTCTGGAACACCTTCCCCTGGAACGGGCGAAGCGCCTGGACGAGCGCGCCCGCCGAGCCCGCCGCCAGGACGAACAGCGCGGACGTGCCCGGCTTGAGCTCGGCCGTCACCTCATCCACGAACTTGGGGTCCACGCTCTGACCGATCGACCGGCCGAACAGGGCACCGATCGCCCCGCCTGCGATGATCCCGAACACCGGCAGGAAGAACAGCCCCAGCAGCAGGCCGAGGAAGCCGCCGACGATCGTCCCGGTCTTCGTGTCGGACGAGACCTCGTTGCTGACGTGGGTCTTGCCGTCCGCGTCCTTCGTGATGACCGCGGAGTCGGCGATGTCCAGCTGGCCGTTCGCGGCCAGCTCCCGAACGCGCGCCAGCGCCTCCTTCCCGTCGGTTTCGTTGGCGAAGGTGACGACGACCAGGTCCTTCATGAGGCGCCTCCATGGGCATGCGGGCAGCGTCGCGGTCGGTGCGAGCCGCCATCATGCGCCACCGGCGCTGGCGAATCATCCCCTCGAGCGGGTGAGGTTCGGAGGCGCTAGTCCGCCTCGAACAGCGCCTGGAGCGCCGCGCGCTCGTGGGTGCCCGCGGCCAGGGCGAGCCGGAGGAGGATGCGGGCCTTCCACGGCTGGAGGTCGTCGGCGGCGACCCAGCCACGCGTCACCAGCGAGGGGATCGGGGGCACTCGTCCTGCGCCGACGCGGGTCGCCTGGACGACGGTGAGGCCGGCGTCGTGCGCCCGCTCGAGCGCCTCGACCTCGCCGGGCGTGGGATAGCCGGCGCCCGTCCCGGCGCTGACGATGCCGCGTGCGCCCGCGGCGACGGCCGCATCGACGAGCGTGCCGTCGGCGCCGAGATACGTGAGGACGATGTCGACGCGAGGCTGTGCGCGAAGGTCCGCGCCCGCGAACGTGCCGCGGAGCGTCGTCGCGCGCGCGGGCCGGTGGTCCAGCACCACGCGTCCGTCGCCGTCGATCCAGCCGAGCGGCCCGCCCGCGCCATCGGCGAACGCGTGGACCCGCATGGTGTCGTGCTTGGTCGCGGACCGCGCCGCGTGGATCGTGTCGTCGAGGACGACGAGCGCGCCCAGCCCGCGGGCCTGCGGCGCCGCCGCGACGCGCACCGCGTTGACGAGGTTCAGGCCGCCGTCACCGGACAGGGCGGACGACGGTCGCATCGCGCCCATGACCACGATCGGCCGCTCATCGGCGACGACGAGGTGGAGCAGCCAGGCGGTCTCCTCGAGCGTGTTTGTGCCGTGCGTGATGACCACGCCGTCGGCCTCGTCCCGCTCGAACAGGCCGCGGACGAGCTCCACGAGGTCGGCCAGGTCGTCGTCGGTGAGGGCATGGGCGCGCAGCCGGCGAAAGGGCACCTCCCGGGCGTCGGCGACGGTCGCCAGCTCATCGGCGACGGACGCGACGAGCGCGCCTGGCTCCAGGCGGACGCCCGTGTCCAGGTACGCGGCGAGGTCCAGCCGATCGACGCCGACCGAATCGATCGTGCCGCCGGTCGTGACGATCGCGACGCGGGGGCGGGTGGCCTCGGACACGCGGGTCAGGCCGTGACCGAGGCGGCGTCGGCGCCGAGAGCGGCGTCGGTCTCGACCTCGTGGACGCCGGCCGGGCGCCAGTGCGGGGCGGTCGCCGGCGGCGTGTAGCGCTCGATGCGCGAGATGAGCCGGCGGATCCGCAGCCCCTCCAGCGGCCCGAGGGCGTACAGCGGCATCGGCTGGAGCCAGACCGACGAGCCGAGGCTCACGGCGTCCGCGCCCGCCCAGAAGTATTCGCGGCAGTCGTCGAAGTCGCGGATGCCGCCGTTGGCGATGATCGGGAGCCGGATGCCCTGGTCGCGGAGCTCCGCGACCACGCGGAGGCCGATCGGCTTGATCGCCCGGCCGGAGACCGCGCCATAGCGGTTCTTCAGGTACGGCTCGCCGGTCTCCGGGTTCAGCCGCAGTCCTTTCACCGTGTTGATCGCCGTGATGGCCGCGCAGCCGTGCGACTCGGCCAGCCGCGCCTGCCAGCCGTAGTCCTCGTCCGGGCTGACCTTGAGGATCACCGGGTGACGGCTCTTCGGCACTGCCCGCCGGAGGCTGTCCTCCAGGATCGTCTCGAACGGGAAGTTCACGTTGTGACAGCTCGCGTTGAGCTCGATCGCCGCGATCTCGCCCGGCTTCGCCCGCTCGTTGACGGTCTCGAACAGCTGCTCGATCTCGTCGGCGCTGAAGCCGCCCACGCTCACGATCCGGTTGAGCTCCGACGTCCGGCCGAAGTACTCGTCGAAGTAGCGCTCGATCCCGATGTTCGACCAGCCGAACGCGTTGAGCCAGCCCGCGTCGACGCGGTGGAGCGCCCGGCCGTACATCCGGAACATCTCCGGGAACTCGCGGAGCGACCAGTCCTCCTTGAGCGTGAAGTGGCCCGGTCGCGGCTCGAGCGTGAGCGTCCGCGTGGTCACCGCGCCGAATCGCTCCAGCGGCACCCACTGGGCGATCGGGGAGAGGCCGTACAGGATCAGCCGCGTCTTCGACGCCCCATAGCCCAGCAGGCTCGCCGACGTCACGAGCCGGTTGCGCAGCCGGATCCCGTTGAGGTCGATCGTCACGCCGCCAGTATGCCGTCGTCGCCGGCCGGCCGGCCGGTCACGCCTCGGGCGCGAGCGGGCCCTGGAACCCGATCACGTCGGGCAGGGGCCGGTAGCCGAGCCTGGCGTTCACCGCGCGCATCGGCGCGTTCGTCTCGTCGTTGCCCGTCTCGAGGGCCTCGAGCCCGTTCGCGATCGCCCACGCGATCACCGCCTGCTTGATCGCCGTCGCGATGCCGCGGCCACGCCATGCCGGCCGCACCGCCGTCATCTCGTGCCATGCCACGCGCGGGTTGCCGGGCTCGTACTCGAGGTTGCCGTACCCGGCCACCTCACCGGTCGCCTCGTCGACGGCGAGGATGAACGCGTCCCGGGGCACGTCCACGTGGTCCACGTCGCGGGCGACGAACTCCTCGAAGGTGCCGACGTACATCGGCTCCCCGCCGGTCGGGATGTCGGGGAAGGCCTCGACGGCGACGCGGTGAACGCCCGGCAGGAGGTCTGGCCGCTCGGCCAGGGTGGTGAGCGCGATCCCGGGCGGGAGGTCCCCGGCGCGCGGCGTGAGCCCGGCGAGCTCGAGGCGGACCGCCTTGGACCGGTCCGTCTCGACGAACCCGTGCGCGGCCAGGAACCGGAGGCCCTCCGTGTGCCGCTCCGAGAGCTCGGTCTGGAAGCCGGCCTTGCCGGCCGCGCGTGCGGCATCGCTTGCCGCGCGGAGCAGCGCCTCGCCGATGCCGCGGCGGCGGGCGTCCGGATGCACCCACAGGCCGAGCCACCACCGCTCGAACTCGGGTCCGTGCATGTAGATCCGGCCGGCGCTCGCTGCGCCGACCGCCAGACCGTCGGCGTTCTCGGCGAGGAACAGGGCCCCACCCGGGTACGTGGCATCGGCCCAGCGCAGGTTCTCGAGCGAGTCCGGGCTGTCGGGCGTCGTGGCGTTCCGGATGGCGATGTACGCGGCGCGCCCGGCGTCGTCGGCCGGGTCGAGGCGGCGGATGCCGGCGGCGGTCACCGCGCCGTCATCGCGCGGCGGCGAGGAGCGGCTCGGCGACCTCGGTCGTGAGGTCGTGCAGGCCCTCGGGGGCGACGCTCGCCGGCAGCCCGAGGATCACGTGGGTGGCGCCGGCGCGCACGAACGCGCGAGAGGTCTCGAGCGCCCGTGCACGGTCGGCGGCCGTCGTCCCGACCGACAGCTGCGCCGCGAACGAGAACGCGTCCGGGTCGCGACCGGCCGCCTCGAGCGCCGCCCGGATCGCCTCGCGCCGGTCGGCGAAGTATTCGACGTCGCCCGGCCGGTTGCCCGGCATGGGCCAACCGCTCGCGAATCGCGTCGCGAGCGAGATGCCACGCGTCTTCTGGCCGCCGAGCCAGATCGGCGGGCCGCCCGGGCTGACGGGATTCGGCTCGTTGGTGGCGTTCCGCAGCGGGTAGAACGGGTCGTCCAGCGTGACGCCGGGCGGCCGCCGGGCTCCATCCGAGAACAGCGCCTCGAGGACGCGCAGGCTGCTCTCCAGGCGGTCGAACCGCTCGCGAAGCGGCGGCAGCGGGATCCCGAACGCGTCGTGCTCGCCCACGTGCCACCCGGCGCCCAGACCCAGGATGAACCGGCCGCCGGTCATGGTGTCCAGCAGCGTCGCGCCCTTCGCGAGCAGCGCGGGATGGCGGAACGTGTTCGAGAACACGACGACGCCGACCCACTTGCCCGGCACGCGCCCCGCGAGCGCGGCGGCGGTCGTGAGCGCCTCGAGCGCGGGTCCGTTGCGCTCCTGGCTCGTGTCCGAGAGGTGGTCGCTCATCCAGCCCGCGGACAGCGCGTCGAGCTCCGCCGCGAGCGACCACGTGTCGGCGATGCGGCTCCAGTCGAGCCCGCTGGACTCCGTCGCCGAGATGCGGAAGCCGACCAGGCCCGGCCGGGCGTCGACGGGCATCGTCAGCCGACGTGCTCCGTCCGCCCCGCGAGCGTCCGACGCAGCTGCGCGCCGTTCGTGATCGCCCCCTCGGAGGCGGACGAGACGAGTGCGGCGTACTTGGCGAGCGCGCCGGTCCGGTACTTCGGCTCCGGCGGGGACCAGCGGGCGCGTCGCTCGGCGAGGACGGCCTCGTCGACCTCCAGGTTGAGCTCGTGCGCATCGACGTCGACGACGACCGGGTCGCCCTCCTCGACGAGCGCGATCGGGCCGCCGAGCGCGGCCTCCGGCGCCACGTGCCCGATCATCAACCCGTGGGTGCCGCCGGAGAACCGGCCGTCGGTGAGCAGCGCGACGCTCTCACCCAGGCCCTCCCCGACGAGCGCGCCCGTGACGCTGAGCATCTCCTGCATGCCGGGGCCGCCGATCGGGCCCTCGTAGCGGATGACCACGACGTCGCCCGGGACGATCTGCCGGTTCTTGACGGCCTCGAAGCACGCCTGCTCGCTGTCGAACACGCGCGCCGGGCCGCGGTGGAACCGGCGCTCGTGGCCGGCGATCTTCACGACCGAGCCCTCGGGGGCGAGCGAGCCGTGGAGGATCGTGAGCCCTCCGACGGGCTTGATCGGCGTCTCGATCGGCCGGACGACCTGCTGGCCCTCGGTCTCGACCGTGTCCGCGGCGATCTGGGCGATCGTCCGCCCGTCGACGTTCTTCTCGTCGGCGTGGAGCTTGCCGGCCTTGAGCAGCTCGCGCATGACCAGCCCGATGCCGCCCGCCTCGTACATGTCGGCCGCCGCGTACCGGCCGCCGGGCCGCATGTCGGCGATCAGCGGCGTCCGGTCGGCGGTCTCGCCGAACTCGTCGATCGAGAGCTGGATGCCGAACTCGTGGGCGATCGCCGGCAGGTGCAGGACCGCGTTCGTCGAGCCGCCCGTCGCCGCGACCGACGCGATCGCGTTGTCGAACGAGCGCCGGGTGACGATGGACGAGGGCCGGATGTCGTGGCGCACGAGGTGCATCGCGAGCAGGCCGGCCTGCCGCGCCGCCTCCTCCTTCGCGCCGTCCTCTGCCGGGATCGCGTTGAGGCCCGAGGGGCTCAGGCCCAGGAACTCGAGCGTGGTGGCCATCGTGTTGGCGGTGAACTGGCCGCCGCACGCGCCGGCGCCGGGGCAGGCGCCGTTCTCGGCCTCGTACAGCTCCTCGATCGTGATCTTGCCGGCCCGGTACGCGCCGATTGCCTCGAACACCGTGACGACGTCCGCGGGCTTGCCCTTGTAGGTGCCCGGATAGATCGTCCCGTTGTAGAGGACGAGGCCGGGGATATCCAGCCGGCCCAGCGCCATCGCGCCGGCCGGGATCGTCTTGTCGCAGCCGACGAGGCACACGATCCCGTCGAACAGGTGGCCGCGGGCGACCAGCTCGATCGAGTCGGCGATCACCTCGCGCGAGACCAGCGACGCCTTCATGCCCTCGCTGCCCATCGACACGCCGTCGCTGACCGCGATCGTGTTGAACTCCATCGGCGTGCCGCCCGCCGTGCGGATGCCCTCCTTGACGAACTCCGCCAGCCGCCGCTGGTTGTAGTTGCAGGGCATCGTCTCGATCCACGTCGTCGCCACGCCGATCAGCGGCTGGGCGAGATCGTCGTCCGTGAACCCGATCGCCTTGAGCATCGCGCGGGCCGCGGCCCGGTCGGGGCCGTCGGTGAGGGCGTGGCTGTGGCGCTTCGCGGGGTCGCTCGGGCGGTGGTAGGGGAGCGTGCGCTCCTCGGAGACGGTCACGTGCGCGGTCCTTCCCGGTGTGGTGGCGGGCGGGGCGAGGACGGCCGTCTCTGGCCGGGCCGTGTCGTCCCGCGCCCAGTATCGCCCGGACTCAGGCCGGGGCGTCGGTCGCGCCGAGGCGCGCGGCCACGACGTCGCTCGCGGCGCGCCGGCTGTCCTCGTGGCCGGTCACGGCCTCCACGAACGTGTGGCAGTCGATCTGGAAGCCCTGGACCGGCTCGACGGCCGTCACCGTCGCCGTCCGAGGAACCGAGCGCAGGAGCGCGATCTCGCCCACGCCGTCGCCCGGACCCTGTTCGTGATCCACCCGGCCGTCGATCGTGACCATGACTCGGCCCGACTCGACCATGACGTACGTGTCGCCCTCCTCGCCCTGGGTCATCAGCGCTTCGCCCGGGGCGTAGTGGACCTCCTGCATGCCGTCGGCGATGCGCTCCAGCGCGGCGAGCGGGAGCGGCGCGAACAGCGGGATGCCGCGCAGGAGCCGCGCCTGGCGGTCCGGGAGCACCCCCTCGTCATCCAGCCGCCGGACCCACCGCCAGCCGAGCAGCGCCGTGAGCGGCAGCGCGAGGCCGGTGATCACGAGCGCACGCTCCACGCCGATCGTCGTGACGAGGAACGACCCGATCAGCGCCCCGACCGACACGCCGATGCTCGCCATGACCTCGAGCACGGCGAACACGCCGCCGCGCGCGGCGGTCGACACGCCGCGCTGGAGGAGCGTGAGCCCGGACACGTCGAGGAGCGCGTTGCCGACGCCGGTGATCGCGAGGGCGAGCAGCGCCAGGCCGGGGCTCGGGGCGACGCCGATGAGCACGAACGGTGCGCCCCACGCGACGAGCGCGGCCGCGAACATCCCGGCCAGCCGGCCGCCCGTGCCGAACGCGACCGCGAACAGCGCGCCCACGACCCCGCCGGCCCCGATTGCGGCGCCGAGGATGCCGACGCCCGCGTCGCCCATCCCCAGCACCTCGATCGCGAGGATCGCGATGAACGTCGTGAGCGCGCCGCGGACGGTGACCTGGACGCCGAACGAGAGCATCAGGACACCGGCCGGCCGGCGTCGCACGAGCTCCCGGATGCCGGCCAGCAGCGGGAGCCCGCGGCTGCGCGTCGAGACGGGCGGCCGGGCTGCCTCCGCGACGCTGACCCGGACGACGATCGCCGCCGCGATGACGCCGCCGGCCGCCGCGATGGCGGCGGCATAGGCCGGCCCGGACGCGGCGACGACGAGGCCGGTGATGAGCGGCCCGGCAAACGTGCCGAGGCTCTCGCCGAGGGCGCCCGCGGTGTTGGCGCTCACGAGGTCCTCGGGTCGAACCGCGACCGATGGCAGGAGGGCGAGCGTCGTCGGGCGCACGAGCGCGCCGGCGGCCGCGCCCACCGCCACCGCGACGAACGCGAGCAGCGGCTGGTCGACCATGATCGCCGCCGCGATGACGCCGGCGGACGCGCCACGGATCAGGTTGACGGCGACGAGCACCCGCTCCGGCCGCCCGGCGCGGGTCGCGTCGACGACGGTGTTGACCACCATCGCCGGGAGCATCCGGGTGAGCGAGACGAGGCCGACCGCGACGGCGCCGCCGGCGTCGTACGCGACGACGAGCGCGACCACGAGGATCGCCCAGTCGACGGCGACGCCCACGGTCCATGACAGCTCCAGCGCCCTGATGTCCCGGTTGCGCATGACCCGGACCAGCGACCGAGCGGCGATCGACAGGCGCGACGGCGCCTCGGTCCGGGGCGGGTCATCGGGCGTCGCGGTGTCGCCGGCCGGGCGCGACGCGCTGGGGTGCGGCGGCGTGGAATCGTTCCCCACGGCACGAACGCTAGCGGCTGGGGCGCGAGTTTGTCACCGCCCGTCCCGATGTTCCCGGGGACGCGGTCAGCTCGCCGCGGCGATGCGGGAGCCGAGTGACAGCGGCGCCGGCGCTCCCGCCGCCGCAACGCGGTCAGCCCAGTTCGAGGCGACCTCCGCCAGCGTCGGGAGCGGGAGTGCGCCGTCGGACAGGATCGCGTCGTGGAAGCCGCGGATGTCAAACGCGCGGCCCAGGCGGCGCTTGGCGTCGTCGCGGATGCGCAGCAGCTCCAGCTGGCCCGTCTTGTAGGCGAGTGCCTGCCCGGGGAGCGCGATGTACCGGTCCACCTCGGCGGCCGCCGCGAGTGGCGACAGCGCGGTGTGGGCGAGCATGTAGTCGATTGCCTCCTGGCGCGACCAGCCCATGGCGTGGATCCCGGTGTCGACGACGAGGCGCGCCGCCCGCCAGGCGTCGAACGACAGCATCCCCAGCCGGTCGAGGTCGCCCGTGTACAGCCCCATCTCGTCCGCCAGGCGCTCGGCGTACAGGCCCCAGCCCTCGAAGTAGGCGGTAGGGCCGAGGTGGCGGCGGAAGTCCGGCAGGCCGCGCAGCTCCTGGCCCAGCGCGCCCTGGAGATGGTGGCCCGGGACCGCCTCGTGGTAGGCGAGCGCCTCGGCCTCGTAGCGCGGTCGGTCCTGCGGGTTCGAGGTGTTGACGACGTACTGGCCGGGACGCGAGCCGTCCTCCGCCGAGGGCCGGTAGTAGGCCGCCCCGACGTGCTCCTCCTCGTAGGCCGGCATCTCGAGGATCACGCACGAGGCCTCGGGCAGGTGGCCGAACCACTGCGGGGCGACCGTCTTGGCGCGCTCGAGGCTGGCCGCCGCCTTCTCGAACACCTCCTCGCGCGACGCGAAGAACAGCGTCGGGTCTGCGCGGAGCGCGGCGAGCGCGAGACCCAGCGTGCCGACGCCGAGTGTGCGGGCCGCGAGCTCGGTGATCTCGGCGTCGATGCGCGCGATCTCGTCGTGGCCGACCCTGTGGAGGGACGCCGCATCGACGTCCAGCGACGTGTGCATCCGGATCAGGTGGTGGTAGCCCTCGTCGCCGCCCTCGATGGCGCACATCCCGGGCTCCGCGTCCGAGCGCGTCGCGGGCAGGATCTCGAGCACGAGAGCGTCGTGGAGACGGATGAACGCGGGCCGGATCGTCGCCTCGACCGCCCAGTGGAGGTCGCGCGTGAAGCGGGTCTTGTCCTCCTCGGACCACCCCTGGGTCTCGTCGAGCGTGGCGATCGGGTCGAGCAGCGGCCACTGCTCGATGGGGGCGTCGAGAACCTCCTCCAGCATCGCGATCGTCCGCCGGATCGGGGAGACGCTCGCGACGCGCCCATTGGCCAGGCTCGCCCGGAGCGTGGCCAGCTGCTGGTCGGTGTAGCGGCCCATCTCGCGCCAGCGCGCGACCATCCTGGAGCCGTCGTCCGGTGTCTCGAGCCGCTGGTACGCCGGGATCGTCAGAAAATCGGCGGGCGCGCCCTCCAGGGGATTGAGGTTCCACTCGAGCAGGCCGGTTCGCAGCTCGGCGAGGTCCGCGGCGAGCGACCCACGGAGCGCGGACAGCGTCGTGCGATCGGTCGGGGTCTCGCCGGCCGGGTCCATCGCGTCCGCGCGGGCGAGGAGGGCCTCGAAGCGGCCGATCGTGGCGGCACTGCCCTCGGGCGTGTGATCGGCGAGCCGGTCGTCGAATCGGGGATCGCCGATCGCGGTCGCGTTGAGCGGGTTCGCCTCGAGGTACGTCTCCCAGTACTCGGCCGCGAGCCGGTCCAGGGCAGCCGAGGACGTCATCCGCTCCATGGGCGCCATGCTATCGGCCGGGACATTGGGTGGAACCACCCGTGGGTGTCGTCTGCGCGACACCGGCCCACGCGTGCGGTGCGCCCACGCTCCGCCGCAGGGCTTGTCGGCGCGAGGCGCGTCAGCGAAGGCAGCGGCCGACATCGACCGCGCCGGTTCTGCCGAGACCGGGTGCCACCCGGACCGACACGCTCGTTGGCGACAGCGCGTAGCCTACCGAGTCGTCGGACCGCGACTCCGCGAACACGAGGCCGCCGATCGTCCCGTCCTCGAGCACGAGCGGGCCCCCCGAGTCGCCCGGCTCGACCTGTGCCCGCAGCTCGAGGATGTCGCGCCGCACGAGGTCCTTGTCGTAGATGTCGCGGCCCTCGGCCGCGTAGCCGCCGGTCACCGCGGCCGGCAGCACCACCAGCGGCCCACCCCCCGCGAACCCGAGCGCCGCACCGACCGCACCGCGCCGCGGATCCCGGCTCGCGAACCGGAGCGCGGGCGCATCGATCCCTGGCGCGTGGAGCAGCGCGACGTCCAGGTCGGGATCGAACAGGACCACCTCGGCGTCGTCCTCCCCCGACGGCACCTCGACGCGGACCGTGGAGGCGCCCGCGACGACGTGCGCGTTGGTGACGATGTAGCCGTCCGCGATCACCGCGCCGGTCCCGGTGATGAGCGCGTCGCACGCGCGAGTCGACACCCGGACGGTGCTCGGTGCGGCGAGCCTCGCGATCCGGTTCGCGGTCGGGTCGCTGGGCAGGTCGACCGGTGCGAGCGGGACCGGCTCGAGGCCCACGAACACGTCCGGGAGGCCGGAGGCATCGATGACGCCTGCGATGTCGCCCACCACCTCGGTCGGGGAGGGGAGGAAGCGGTCGGTGAGCCGGACGGCCTGCGAGTTCGCGGCCGCGCGACCCAGGGTCGGGAACGCGGACGCCGCAAGGAGACCACCGGCGAGCCAGATGACGAGGATCGCCTGGGTCGCGCCGAGGAGCGCGCCGGCGGCACGGTCGAGGCCTGACAGGACGCCGGTTCCCAGGCCGTCGGCGAGCGCCCTGCCGAGGGTGGACCCGATCCCCTCACCCAGGACGACGCCGAGCAGGACGACGCCCAACACGACGAGCGCGCGCACGATCGGCTCCAGGTCGCTGGTCAGGTCGAGCAGCCACGGCGCGAGCTGGAGCAGGAGCACGAGCGCGCCGATCGCGCCCGCGATGCCGCCGATCTGCGGCAGGGCACCGGTCCGGATGCCTGCCACGATCGCGAACACGAGGATCGCGAGCGCGGCGATGTCGAACGGATTGAGGTCCACGGGCCGGAGTATCGAGGAGGTCGACGAAGTGCGCCGACCAGGCCCGGGTTCGTGCCTCCGGTTGTCGCCGCGGCGGCGTCAGATGCCGGTCGCCATCCCCAGTCGGGTGTCGACGCGCGGCGGGTTCGCGGCCTCCCAGGCCGCGATGTCCGGCTCCTTGCCCAGCACATAGCCGATCTCGTCGGTGCCGGCCATCAGCATCATCTTGCTGAACGGGTCGACGTCGAAGTCGACCGTCGTGCCATCGGGGAGGAGGATCCCCTGCTCGGCGAGGTCGACCCGCAGCTCGGCATCGGGATCCGCGGCCACGATGTCGAACAGCCGGGCGTGGGTCGCGGGGTCGACGACGATCGGCAGCACGCCGTTCTTGAGTGAGTTGCTGCGGAAGATGTCGGCGAAGCTCGTCGACAGGATCGCCTGGATGCCCCAGCTCCGGAGCGCCCAGGGGGCGTGCTCGCGGGAGCTTCCGGTGCCGAAGTTGTCGCCGGCGAGCAGGATCTTGCGGCCCGGCATCCCGGGCTGGTCGAGGATGAACGGCGGGTCCTTCTTCGACCCGTCCTCCTCGAACCGCCAGTCGCGGAACAGCGCGTCCGCGAGGCCCTCCTTGTCGGTGACCTTGAGGTAGCGGGCCGGGACGATCTGGTCGGTGTCGACGTTCTCGGCCGCCCACGGGACGACCTTGCTGCTGAACGCGCGGAAGCCTTCGGTCATCTCAGTACCCTCCGCCGACCGTCACGAGCTCCTCGACGCCGGGGAGCGTGCGCGGGTCCGTCACGCGGCCCTGGATCGCGGACGCGGCCGCGGTAAGCGGGCTCGCGAGGAACGTGCGGCCGCCCTTGCCCTGGCGCCCCTCGAAGTTGCGGTTCGAGGTGCTGATGGCGTACTGGCCGGGCGTCAGCTGGTCGCCGTTCATCGCGATGCACATCGAGCAGCCGGACTCGCGCCACTCGGCGCCCGCGGCCCGGAAGATCTCGTGGAGTCCCTCGCGCTCGGCCTGCGCCTTCACCTGCTGGGAGCCCGGGACGATCATCAGCCGCACGCCGTCCGCCGCATGGCGATCCTTGAGGACGCTTGCCGCCAGCCGCAGGTCGCTGATCCGGCTGTTGGTGCAGCTGCCGATGAACACGACGTCGACCGGGTGGCCGGCGATCGGGTCGCCCGGGGTGAGCGCCATGTACTCGAACGCGCGCTCGAGGCCGCGCCGAGTCTGGTCGTCGGCGGCCTCCTCGGGGCGGGGGAGGCGGGCGCTGATCGGGACGCCCATGCCCGGGTTGTTGCCCCAGGTCACCATCGGCTCGAGGTCGCTCGCGTCGAGCACGATCGACTTGTCGAACGTCGCGCCGTCGTCGGTCGGAAGGCTGCGCCAGTGATCGACGGCCGCCTCCCAGGCCTGCCCCTGCGGCGCGTGGCGACGGCCGTGGAGGTACTCGAATGTGGTGTCGTCGGGGGCGACCAGGCCGGCCCGCGCGCCGCCCTCGATGCTCATGTTGCAGATCGTCATCCGCTGCTCCATGTTGAGCGCGCGGATCGCCTCCCCGCGGTACTCGAACACGTGCCCCGTGCCGCCGCCGATGCCGATCCGGGCGATGAGCGCGAGGATGATGTCCTTCGCGCTGACCCCGGGGTTGAGGCGGCCGTCGACGCGGACCTCGTAGGTCTTCGGCTGGCGCTGCAGCAGCGTCTGGGTGGCGAGGACCATCTCGACCTCGCTCGTTCCGATCCCGAACGCGAGCGCGCCGAACGCGCCGTGCGTCGCGGTGTGCGAGTCGCCGCACACGATCGTCATGCCGGGCTGCGTCAGCCCCAGCTCCGGGCCGATGACATGGACGATGCCCTGGGTGTCGCTGCCGAATGCGTGGAGCGGGATGCCGAAGTCGCGGCAGTTCGTCTCGAGCTGGGTGATCTGCGTCGCCGCCATCTGGTCGAGGATCGGGAGGCCGCGCGGCGTCGTCGGGGTGCCATGGTCGGCGGTCGCGACGGTCTTGTCCGGGCGGCGGACGGGCAGCCCCCGGTTGCGGAGGCCCGTGAACGCCTGCGGGCTGGTGACCTCGTGGACGAGGTGGAGGTCGATGGCGAGGACGGCGGGCGCGCCGTCGTCCTGGGTGACGACGTGTGCGTCCCAGATCTTCTCGACGAGGGTTCGCGGGGTGCTCATGACGGGTCGGTTGCTCTGCTGCGGCTGCGACGGACTGGAAAGGGTAGCAGCGGGTGCCCGTCGAAGCCGACGCGCAGGCTCCCCGGGTGCTCACGCTGTCCCGTCGTTGACCCCGTCGCCCGCGTCCGGCACGACGACTCCCACCAGCCGGCACCCGCCGGCAAGGAGATCGATGTCCGCCGCCGCGTCCCAGCCAGCGCACATCACATCACCGACCACGAACCCCAGCTCCTCGAGCTGGCGGGCGGCACGGTCGATGTCTGCGACCTCCACCAGCCGCGCTGGATCCTCGGTGTCGAGGCCGAGTGGGTCAGATGCCTCAGCTTCCTCAACCGAGCCGAATGGCCACGGATCGTCGTTCGCGCTCCGGGGCGGCATCGACGGAAGCGGCGGCGGTAGCTGGACATGGGTGATCCGCGACTCGATTCGGATGACCTGCAGGCCGAGCGGATCGGCGAATGCGCGCTGTCGGAGGCGTTCGATCTCCTTGACGTGCGTCCAGGTGAACGTCCTCAACGGTGATCGGCCGCGGGCTGCGGTCATGGCCGGCCGTCGATCAGACGAGGCCTCGGGCCGTCGTCGCGAAGGAACAGGAGCGCCGGTCCCGGCCAGAGCGCCTCGCCTGCCAGCGCCGCGATCGCGTCGTGCGGTTCGGCGGGGTATGCATCGCGGAGTTCGCGCCTGGCCGCGGCGAGCGCATCCCGATTGTGCCGGGTCCACCGCACCACCAGCAGCCTCGAGATCGAGGGTTCGCGATCAGTGCCGGCGCACCACGCGGGCCAGCGCGACGACGACGGGAGCGACTCGGCCTTCGCGGTCGACCATCGGATCACTCGCTCGATCGAGTTGATGGTCGACTCGAGCTCGGTCGCGACGACGAGGCCCGCCTCAACGTCCCGCAGCGCGACATCGATCCATCCACGAGCGGGTCGCTGGACGGTGACCTCGGGCTCCGGGATCCATCGCCGCCCGAGCGAGGTCCGAAGGATCTCGAACATACGGACCTGGTGACGGTCGGCGATGCGCGGACCCGTGTTCGGGTACGCGCGAAGATGGATGTCGGAACCAAGCGCGTGAGCGACGCGGAAGTACGTTTCGAGGGAGACGTCGACTCGCTCGGCCTCGAGACGAGACACCAGCGACGCGTCGATGCCGGCGCGCTCCGCAACCACCCGCTGCGTGACGCCTGCGTCCTGTCGGAACTGGCGCAGGTCGTTGGCCAGCCGATGCCGGGCCACGGCGGCGATGCGGTCCGCCTCGATCTGCAGACGCGTGCGTGTCATGCGCACAGTGAACGCGCCGCAGCTTCGCTGGGCCATATGCGGGACTTCGCTGGCGGTTGTGGCTGGTCTCCGTGAGCTGCAGATGCGCGCGAGTCATCCCTGCTGGGACGATCGACCGGGTCAATGCGCGGGATGCACGGAAAGGCTGCTTGGGTTGCGCTCGGCAGGGCCCCGCGCGGGTCGCGACGACGAAACAGGCTCGACCTCGTGCACCGCGAGCATCAAATGCGGCCGAGGGCGCCGCGTGCATGAACGCGATGCACGGCGACCAGTTCCGGACGGGCGAGAGGCGACCGATGCGTGACGGGCGACCACTGCCGGGCCGGCGACCAATCCCGCACGGGCACGCGCGGGAGCACCCGCGGCCGAGCCACACTGGGGCCATCGGTGCAATGGGGCCGGTACGGAAGGTTGCGGTTGTGGTGGTTGCGCTGGCACGGAACCCGGCGCTAGACTGCGCGAACCCCGCCACGAGCGGGTGTACGGGAGTCGGGTCGCTTGGATTTCTTCCAGGGTCACAGCCGCAGCCGCGTCGCCGTAGTCGTGACGGCCGATGGGCGGCGTGTCACCGTGCCCGTGCGCGACCTCGAGCCCCAGGACGTATCGCTCCTCGATCTTCTTCGCTCGCTTCTTGCCGGCCTTGAGGGCCTTCTTGGCCTCCTCATTACCGGCTCCCGGCGGGAGAACGGAGGGACACGGAGGAACGAGCGCCGCTGACGCGCCGACCACCGAAGACCGAAGGGACCCTCGCCGGGTGGCGAGGGTCTTTGCATGTCCGGGAGGTCGCGGGGCCGACCGGACGGAGGGAGCCAGCACGATGACGATGACCAGGGGCGAACAGCCGGCGAGTCCGGCGTCCGAGCCCGCCCCGGCGGAGGCGCCAACGCGTCGAAGCCACGTGCCCGCCGACGGCACGGCGAACGCCGCGGCGGTCGAGCAGGCGCGCAAGGCGATGCTCCACGACGTCCGGCCGCGCAAGCGGACCCGGATCGGAGCCGACGCGCTCATGGAGGCGCTCATTCGCCAGGGGGCGGACACGCTGTTCAGCTACCCGGGCGGCGTCATCCTCCCGATCTACGACATCCTCGGCGACTACCCCGAGATCCGGCACATCCTCGTCCGCCATGAGCAGGGCGGCGGCCACGCGGCCGACGGCTATGCCCGGGCGAGCGGCAAGGTCGGCGTGTGCATGGGCACGAGCGGCCCCGGCGCCACCAACCTCGTCACCGCCATCGCCACGGCGCAGCTGGACAGCGTTCCGATGGTCGCGATCACCGGCAACGTCCCCAACGCCCTGATCGGCAAGGACGCGTTCCAGGAGATCGACATCACCGGCATCACGCTGCCGATGACGAAGCACAACTACCTGGTCCGGAGCGCCGACGACATCCCGCACGTCGTCGCGGAGGCGTTCTACCTGGCGGCCCACGGCCGCCCGGGGCCGGTCCACATCGACATCACGAAGGATGCCCTCCAGGGCGAGACGACCGCCGAGCACCCCTCCCTCGACGACGTCATCGCCGGCGTGCCGGGCTTCCGCCCCACGATGGACGGCCACCCGAAGCAGCTCAAGGTGGCCGCGAAGGAGATCGCGCAGGCGAGCCGGCCGCTGATCCTCGCCGGCCACGGCGTCCTGATCGCGGAGGCCTGGGGCGAGCTCAAGGCGTTCGCCGAGAAGACCCAGATCCCCGTGGCGTGGACCCTGCTCGGGATCGGCGCGATCGACGAGGAGGACCCGCTCGCCTACGGCTACATGGGCATGCACGGCTGGAAGCACGTCAATCGCGCGATCCAGTCGGCGGACCTCCTGATCGCCATCGGGATGCGCTTCGACGACCGGGTCACCGGCAGTGTCCGGACCTACGCCCCGTATGCGCGGATCATCCACGCGGACATCGATCCGGCCGAGATCGGCAAGAACGTCGCAGTGGAGGTCCCGATCGTCGGCGACGCGAGGAACGTCCTGGAGGGCCTGACGAGGCTCGTCCCCGAGGTCGACCCGGCGACCCGCGCCGACTACTTCGCCCAGCTCGCGGACTGGCGCCGCGAGTCCGAGGGCAGCTCGTGGCACGGCTCCGGCGCCTGGAAGGACGGCCTGCTGTCCGCGGACTTCGTGGTCGAGCGGATCGGCGAGCTGACGAACCACACGGCGACGTACGTGGCCGACGTGGGCCAGAACCAGATGTGGCTCGCCCGCTACACGAAGTTCCGCCGGCCGCACAGCCACATCAGCTCCGGCGGCCTCGGCACGATGGGATATTCCGTCCCGGCGGCGATGGGCGCGGCCCTCGGCAACCCCGAGGCCGAGACGTGGGCCATCACCGGCGACGGCGGCTTCCAGATGACGAGCCAGGAGCTGATGACGCTTGCCGTCGACAACATTCCCGTCAAGATCGCGCTCCTCGACAACAAGAAGCTCGGGATGATCCGCCAGTGGCAGGAGATCATCTACGCGGGCAACTACCACTCGGCGCACCTGCCCGGGCCTGACTTCGTGAAGCTCGCGGAGGCCTATGGCGTCCCGGCATTCAAGGCGACGACGACCGACGAGGTCGACGACGTGATCCGGCAGGCGCAGGCGATCGACGGGCCGGCGCTGATCTGGTTCGAGATCGCCGAGGAGCAGAACGTGTTCCCGATGATGCCGGCGGGCAAGGGCCTGTCCGACCTGATCGAGACATGGGGGGTGACGGAGGAATGAGCACAGACCCCTCGACCCAGGGCAACGAGCCGAGCCAGAACGGTCACGTCCACCCGGCCCACGCGACGACCCCGCCGCCGCCCCGCGCCCTGCCGGGGAGCGGCGACGCGCGCCGCCACATCCTCGTCGTCCTCGTGCTCGACCGGCCGGGCGTCCTCAACCGCGTCGCGAGCCTCATGCGCGCCCGGAACTTCAACATCGACTCGCTCGCGGTCAGCCGGACCGACAAGGAGCACATCAGCCGGATGACGCTGACGCTCCACGGCGACGACGTCGCGGTCGAGCAGGCCGCCAAGCAGCTCTACCGGCTCGTCGACGTGCTCAAGGTCCAGGACGTGACCGCCGAGCAGGTCGTCGAGCACGAGCTCGCGCTGATCAAGGTCCGCACGACCGACGCGAACCGCGCCGAGGTCATCAAGATCGTCGAGCTCTACAAGGGCTCGATCGTCGACGTCTCGGCCGAGTCCGTGATCGTCGAGGCCCATGGCACCGAAGCGGAGATCGACGCCCTCGTCGCCCTGCTCCGCTCGTACGGGATCAAGGAAAGCGTCCGCACCGGAGCGACCGTGATGCTCCGCGGCGCGGGCTCGATCGAGGAGGCACTCAAGCTGTGACGGCCAAGATGTACTACGACGCCGATGCCGACCTGTCGGCGCTCGAAGGCCAGACCGTCGCGGTCATCGGGTATGGGAGCCAGGGCCACGCCCATGCCCAGAACCTGCGTGACTCGGGGCTGCGCGTGATCGTCGGGCTCGCGGAGGGCTCGAAGAGCCGCCCCATCGCGGAGGCCGCCGGGTTCGAGGTCCCCACCGTCGCCGACGCGGTGAAGCAGGCCGACGTGATCATGATCGCGGTCCCGGACACGCTCCAGAAGTCGGTCTACGACACCGAGATCGAGCCCTACCTGCGGCCCGGCCAGCTGCTGATGTTCGCCCACGGCTTCAACATCCGGTTCGGCCGGATCCAGCCGCCGAGCACGATCGACGTCGGCATGGTCGCACCCAAGGGCCCGGGCCACCTCCTGCGCAGCGTCTACGAGCAGGGCGGCGGCGTGCCGGCGCTGTTCGCGGTCGAGCAGGACCCGTCGGGCACGGGCCGGGCGCGGACGCTCGCCTACGCGCGCGGGATCGGCTCCACCCGGGCGGGCGTCCTCGAGACGACGTTCAAGGAGGAGACCGAGACCGACCTGTTCGGCGAGCAGGCACTCCTGTGCGGCGGCGTGTCGGCGCTCGTCAAGGCGGCGTTCGAGACGCTCGTCGAGGCCGGCTACCAGCCGGAGCTCGCGTACTTCGAGACGATGCACGAGCTGAAGCTGATCGTCGACCTGATGTACCGCGGCGGCCTCAACTTCATGCGGTTCAGCGTCTCTGACACCGCGGAGTACGGCGACTACGTGTCCGGCCCCCGGGTCACCGAGGGCGCGAAGGCGGCGATGAAGGACGTCCTCTCGGACATCCAGTCGGGCGCGTTCGCGGCCAAGTGGATCGCGGTCCAGGACGCGGGCGGCGACGACTTCCGCCGGCTCCGGGAGCAGGACAGGAACCACCAGATCGAGCAGGTCGGTGCGGACCTTCGCGCGAAGATGCCGTTCCTCAAGCCGGTCGTCGTCGAGGCGGGCCAGGCGCAGGCGGTGGCGAGCGCGGTACCCGCGGGAGGGGAGCGATGACGTTCGAGGCCGTAGCGCCGCGGTTCGGCGAGGGCGTCCGCGCCGGGCAGATCCGGATCTTCGACACGACGCTGCGCGACGGGGAGCAGGCGCCCGGCGCCGGCCTCACCGCGGCCGAGAAGCTGGAGGTCGCACGACAGCTCGCGCGGCTCCGCGTCGACGTGATCGAGGCGGGCTTTCCGGCGGCGTCCCCCGGCGACTTCGAGGCGGTCCGGCGGATCGCGCAGGAGACGAAGGGCGGGATCGCGGTCGCCGCGCTCGCGCGGTGCCGGGACGGAGACCCGCAGCGCGCGGTCGAGGCGATCGGCGTCGCCGAGCGCCCGCACCTCCACCTGTTCATCGCCACCAGCGACATCCACCTCAAGCACAAGCTCCGGATCGACCGTGACGAGGCGAGACGCGAGGCCGTCCGCTGGGTCAGGTGGGCCCGCGAGACGCTGGGCCGCGACGCCGAGATCGAGTTCTCCGCCGAGGACGCCTCGCGGACCGAGGACGACTTCCTGCTCGACGTCTACGAGGCGGTCACCGAGGCCGGCGCGTCGACGCTCAACATCCCGGACACGGTCGGCTACGCGATCCCGTCCGAGTTCGGTGCGCTCGTGGGCCGGGTGAAGGAGCGGATCGGCGACCAGGCGGTCATCTCCGTCCACTGCCACAACGACCTGGGCCTCGCGACGGCGAACACGCTGGCCGCCGTCCAGGCCGGCGCCCGGCAGGTCGAGGTCACGATCAACGGCCTCGGCGAGCGCGCCGGCAACGCCTCCCTCGAGGAGGTCGTGATGGCCCTGCGCACGCGCCCCGCGCAGTTCCCGCAGCTCGCCGCCGGCGTCCAGACCGAGCAGCTGACCCCGGCCAGCCGGCTCGTCAGCTACCTGACCGGGTTCGCCGTCCAGCCCAACAAGGCGATCGTCGGCTCGAACGCGTTCGCGCACGAGTCCGGCATCCACCAGGACGGCTACCTGAAGAACCCGCTGACCTACGAGATCATGACCCCGCAGTCGGTGGGGCTCCAGGGCAGCACGCTGTCGATCGGCAAGCTCTCCGGCCGCCGAGGCCTCCAGGGCAAGCTCAAGGAGCTCGGCGTCGAGGTCGACGGGGAGCAGCTGGACACGCTCTACCGAGCCGCGATCGCCCTCGCGGACACGAAGAAGGAGGTCACCGACGCGGACCTCCTTGCGCTCGTCAACGAGCGCAAGAGCGACGTGCCGCGCTCGGTGGAGCTGCTGGGCTGGAGCGTGAGCTCGGCGTCCGGCGGCCACTCGGTCGGCTCCGTCTCGCTCGTCGTGGCCGGCGAGGCGAAGGCGGCGAACGCGACCGGCAACGGCCCGGTCAACGCGCTGTTCGAGGCCGTCGACGAAGCGGTCCGCCCGGTCCTCCACTGGGCTCCGGTCCTCACGGAGTACGAGATCAAGGCCGTCTCCGCCGGCGAGGACGCCCAGGGCCAGGTCCTCGTGCGCTGCCGGCGCTCATCGGACGAGGGCCCCGGGGCGCTCGTCGTGACCGGCCACGGGTTGAGCACGAACATCATCGAGGCGTCGCTCGAGGCGTACCTCACCGCGACGAACAAGCTCCACGGCGCCGAGATCAACGGCATCGAGGTCGCGTTCGTCGGGCGCCGCACGGCCGAGGAGCTCCCGTGACGGAGGCTGGGCTCGCGGACGCCCCGGCGCGCTCGGCCCGCGGTGTCACGTACCGGATCGCGCTGATCCCCGGCGACGGGGTGGGGCCGGAGGTCATCGCAGGCGCCGTCAGCGTCCTCGAGGCGGTCGGGCGCCGGTTCGGCTTCGGCTTCGAGTGGCAGGAGCTGATCGTCGGGGGCGCGGGCATCGACGCGTACGGCGTCGCGTGCCGGCCCGAGGACGTCGAGGCGTGCCGCGAGGCGGACGCGGTGCTGCTCGGGGCCGTCGGTGGCCCCAAGTGGGACAACCCGGACGCCACCGTCCGCCCGGAGCAGGCCCTGTTCGCGCTCCGCGGCGGGCTCGGCCTCTACGCGAACCTCCGCCCGATCACGGTCCAGCGCCAGCTCATCGACGCGTCGCCGCTCAAGCCGGCGCTGCTCGAGGGCGTCGACTGCCTGATCCTCCGCGAGCTCACGAGCGGCCTCTACTTCGGCAAGCCGTCGGAGCCGCGCACGACCGACGCCGGCCGGGCGGCGATCGACACGCTGTGGTACACCGAGGGCGAGATCCGCCGGATCGTGACGCTCGCGTTCGAGCTCGCCCGGATGCGGCGCAACAAGGTCACCCAGGTCGACAAGGCGAACGTCCTCGCGACGAGCCGCCTGTGGCGCAAGGTCACCGACGAGGTCCACGCCGACTTCCCCGACGTCGAGCTGGAGCACCGGCTCGTCGACAGCGCCGCGATGACGCTCGCGAAGTGGCCCGCGGGCTTCGACGTCCTGGTCACCGAGAACCTGTTCGGCGACATCCTGTCCGACGAGGCGGCGGTCATCGCCGGCTCGCTGGGGCTGCTGCCGTCGGCGTCGATCGGGACGCGCGAGACCGCGCATGGCCGGCACGGCCTGTACGAGCCGATCCATGGCTCCGCGCCGGATATCGCCGGCCGGGACCTGGCGAACCCGCTGGGGACGATCCTGTCCGCCGCGATGATGCTTCGCTGGTCGCTCGGCCAGCCGGAGGCCGCGGCCGCGATCGAACAGGCCGTGGACGGCGCGCTCGAGGCCGGCTATCGCACCCGCGACCTGCTGCCGGCCGGCGAGGCGGACGAGCCCGCGCTCACCGTCGTCGGGACGAGGGAGATGGCCCGCGTGATCGGGGACCGGATCGCGATTTGACGGCCGGTGCCCGCGTCTCCGCGGGTGGCCGGCCGAACGGATCGACGATCAGCCCCTCCCCACGCAGGACGCAGGACACCCGATGACGACCGACCCGACCGGCCTCCCGGTCACGCTCTACGACACGACCCTCCGCGACGGCACCCAGGGCGAGAACATCACGCTCTCGCTCGCCGACAAGCTGCGGGTCGCGCGCATGCTCGACGAATACGGCTTCCCGTTCATCGAGGGCGGCTGGCCGGGCTCCAACCCCAAGGACATCGAGTTCTTCGCGGCCGCTCGCAAGACGCGCTGGGGGCAGGCGCGGCTGGCCGCGTTCGGGAGCACCCGTCACCGCGCCAACCGCCCGGAGGACGACCCGAACCTCCAGGAGCTGGTCCGCGCGGAGACGCCGGTCGTCACGATCTTCGGCAAGTCGTGGCTGCTCCACGTCACGGAGGTGCTCGGCGCGACGCCGGCCGAGAACCTGGACATGATCGCGGACTCGGTGCGCTTCGTCGTCGAGCGCGGGCGCGAGTCGGTCTACGACGCCGAGCACTTCTTCGACGGCTACAAGGCGGACCGTGACTACGCCCTGTCGACGCTCCGCGCGGCGCGCCAGGCCGGCGCGCGCACCCTCGTCCTGTGCGACACGAACGGCGGCACGCTGACCGACGAGCTGGTCCGGATCGTGGGCGACGTCCGCGGCGCGCTCGAGGCGGATCCTGAGGCCCCCGCGGTCACCTGGGGCATCCACACCCATAACGACGCGGAGCTGGCGGTCGCGAACTCGATCGCCGCGGTCCAGGCGGGCGTCCGGCACGTCCAGGCGACGATCAACGGCTACGGCGAGCGGTGCGGCAACGCGAACATGGTCTCGATCCTCGCCAACCTCGCGCTCAAGACGCCGGCGCCGCTCGTCCCGTCCGGCGGCGGGTCGCTCGCGGACCTGACCGAGCTCAGCCGGTCGGTCGCCGAGATCGCCAACGTCGCCCCGAACGACTACCAGCCGTACGTCGGCCGGTCTGCGTTCGCGCACAAGGGCGGCGTCCACGGCGCCGCGGTCGCGAAGGTGGAGCGCTCCTACCAGCACGTCGACCCCGCCGAGGTCGGCAACAGCGGCCGGCTGGTCGTCAGCGAGCTGGGCGGCAAGGCGAACACCGAGATCCGCGCCCGCCAGCTGGGCCACGACCTCGCCGGCGTGGTCGACCCGAAGGAGCTGTCGAAGATCATCAAGCAGCTCGAGCACGAGGGGCTCGCGTTCGAGGGCGCCGAGGCGAGCTTCGAGCTCCTCATCCGCCGGCAGGCCGCCGACTACGCCGCCCCGTTCCGGATCGTGGACTACACCTGCCTCGTGGAACAGCGTTCCGGCCGCGAGCTGCTCGCGGAGGCGACCGTCAAGGTCGAGGTGGCCGGCGAGGTGCTCCACACCGCGGCCGACGGCAATGGGCCCGTGAACGCGCTCGACGGTGCGCTGCGCAAGGCCCTGCGGGCGTTCTACCCGCAGCTCGACTCGGTCCACCTCGTCGACTACAAGGTCCGGATCCTCGACGGCGCGACCGCCACGGCCGCCCGGACGCGCGTCATCATCGACTCCCAGGACGGCGCCCGGACGTGGTCCACCATGGGGAGCGACACGAACATCATCGCGGCCTCAGCGCAGGCGCTCGCCGACTCGCTGGAGTACGCGATCTGGAAGTCCGGGGCGGAGCTCCGGCGGCGCGACGAGCGCCACTTCACGACGCCCAACGGGCAGCCGGCCGCGGCGGCCCAGGGAGGACCCGCATGACCGACGCGCCTCGCCCCGCCCCCGCAGCTGCGACCGCCGAGCAGGTCACCCTCGCCCGCTGGACGGTCACGTCCGGTTCCAACGCGAACAGCCGGGCGGCCGTCGTCCTCCATGCGGGATCGCACGACTGGAACGCATCGGCCGAGGGGACCGGCGCGGTCGACGCGTTGTTCAAGGCGGTCGACGAGGCGCTCGCGCCGGTCCTGGGCGGCCATCCGCGGCTGGTCGCCTACGACGTCCATGCCCTCGCCGAGGGTCCGGCCGCGGAGGGCAAGGTGACGGTCCGGATCGCACCCCCGCCGGCGGCCGAGGGCGATCGGGCGGATGGCCGGTTCACCGGCGAGGTCTCGTCGACGAACACGATCGCCGCATCGGTGGAGGCGTACGTCGAGGCGCTGAACGCGATGCTCGCCGACGAGGCGTGGGAGGGCGCCGCCGCCGATGCCGCCGCGGGACGAGGACGGGCGCGCGGGGCCGAGACCGCCGCCACGGCGGAGTACGACACCGAGGCCGGCCACATCGACACGACCGAGTGGTTCAACCGCTAGGCGGCGACGGGAGCGCAGGCGCCACCGCGCCCGCCGCTTCCGCCGCCATCGACCCCGAGGCGTTCAACCGGTTCGAGGCCGAGGGCTGGGAGGCCCGCGCGGGCTCGTACGGGTTCCTGGCGCCGGTCACCGGCCGGGTCATCGGGGCGCTGCTCGCTGCGGTCCATGCCGGGTCCGGGGTCCAGCTGCTGGACGTCGGCTCGGGGCCGGGGGACCTCGCGGCCGCGGCGGCCCACCGGGGCGCGGACGCCGTGGGGATCGACGTCGCGCCGTCGATGGTCCGCCGGGCGGCGCTGGCCCATCCGACGATCCCGTTCCGCCTCGGCTCGTTCGAGGCGCTGCCGGGCGGCGCCGAGGCGTTCGACGCCGTCGTCGGGAACTTCGTGTTCAACCACGTGGGCCGGCCGGAGCACGCCCTGCGCGAGGCGCGGCGCGTCCTGCGGCCCGGCGGCCGGCTCGCGCTGTCCACGTGGGATGCGCCCAGCCGCAACCGCGTGCTCGGGCTGGTGCTGGACGCGGTCGCCGCGGCCGACGCACCGCCCCCGCCAGGCCTGCCGCCCGGTCCCACCAACTTCCGCGCCGACGACGAGCTGCGAGCGCTGTTCGAGGCGGCGGGCTTCGTCGAGGTCGGCGTGTCGCACCTCCAGTTCGAGACGCCGGTCGCCGACGCGGAGACGCTGTGGCGTGGCGTGCTCGACTCGGCCGTCCGCATCCCGCCGCTCGTCACCGAGCAGCCGGCGGAGGTCCAGGCACGCATCCGCGCGGCGTTCGACGAGCTGGCCGCGGTCCACCGCCGCGAGGGCGGGACACTCGCGATCCCGGTCTCGGTGCAGGTCACCCAGGGCCGGCGCCCGTGACGGCGCTCCGCGTCGCCTACACCGGGGAGCCGGGCGCCTTCGCCGAGGAAGCGGTGCTCCGGTTCTTCATGGCGCCGGAGACGGTCACGGCGGGCTCGTTCCGGGAGGTGTTCGAGGCCGTCCGCGACGGGGCGGTCGACGCAGGCGTCGTGCCGGTCGAGAGCTCGTTGCTGGGCACGATCCGCGAGAACATCGACCTCCTGTGGTCGTTCGACCTGCCCATCGCGGGCGAGGTCTCCGTGCCTGTCCGGCTGGCCCTGCTCGGCCTGCCCGGCGAGCGGCTCGAGACGGTGGAGCGGGTGTACTCGATCGCCGCGGCCCTTGCCCAGGCCGACGAGTTCCTCCGGTCGCGCCCGTGGACGATCCAGACGACGTACAACACCGCCGGCGCGGCGAAGCAGGTGGCCGAGCGCGCCGTGCGCGGCTCGGCGGCCGTCGCCTCGGCCCGCGTGGCGCCGATCTATGGGCTCGAGATCATCGCCGACGACATCCAGTCGGGCGACGACAACCGGACCCGCTTCGCGGTCCTGTCACGACCCGGCGACGAGGCGCGGATCCGGGACGCTGCACGCCCGGAGGCCGTGGCCGGCTCGCCGCGGACGACGCTCGTGTTCGCCGTCCGGAACGTCCCGGGCAGCCTCCACCGGTCGCTCGGCGCGTTCGCGACTCGCGGGCTGAACCTGTCGCGGCTGGAGTCCCGGCCGTGGACCGGGCGTGGATCCCGGTGGGAGTACGTGTTCTGGGTCGATCTCGACGCGGACCCCGCCGAGGCCGCCTGCGCCGAGGCGCTCGAGGCCCTCGCCGCGGAGACGGAGCTCGTGCGGATCCTCGGCACGTTTCCCAGGGCCGCCGAGGACTAGACAGACCAGGGGCGACGCCGCCGCGCGCGGTCGGGGCGGACACGGAACGGCGGCGCGGGCCCGAGCCTCGCGCCGCCGCTGGATGCGCGGGTTACAGGCGGACGAACGCGTCCAGGATCACGTTCGGCCGTGCGCCGCTGGAGGAGACGATCCGGATCACGTGCTCGCCGTACGTCGAGAAGCGCCGTGCGTACACGATGACCTTGTCGCCCGAGTCGAAGTCGGCCATGTCGACGGTCTTGCGCAGGTCGCCGTCGATGTAGACCTTGACGACGCCCAGCGCCGGGTCGGTGCTCATGACGAGGCCGATCGCGCGGCCCTTGAACGTATATCGCGCCGAGGCGCCCGACCGGTCTGACACCCGCGCCGACCCACCCGAGTAGGCGGCGTCATTGAGCGTCGTCCAGCCGGAGCTGAACTTCGCGTTCGTGCTCGTCTGCTGGACGATCCGCGGGCGGAGGGTGGCGGACTTCACCCACGCCCCCTTGTTGCCGGCCCAGTCCACCGGCCGGACGCGGTACAGGATCGAGCCGCCGACCGGCTGGTTGATCGCCGCATACGTCGGCTGTCCGGAGCCCAGCAGCGTCCACGTGTCGCCGCCGTTGGTGGAGCGTGCGACCTCGTACTTCATGACGCCGGCGCCGCCGCCGTCCGTGGCGGCCGCCCAGCTCAGCTTCACGGGAAGGTTCGACGCGTTGAGCGGCGCGCCCACCCACGGAACCGCCTTCGGTGTGGTGCCCTTGGGCTTCGTCCGGTCGATGCGGAGCGTGGCCGCGCTCTTCGTTGCCGCGAACGGCCCGTTGACGAGGTCACCGACCGAACGAACGGCGCTCTGGCGCATCGTCAGCCGGAGGGTCCCGGCGGTGCAGCCGCTGACCGTCATCGACCAGCTGAGGCCCCCGTTGGCGGTCGACGGGACGCCGAGCGAACACTTGTCGGCGCTCCCGGTCTTCGTGAAGTCGCCCGCGGTCAGCCCCGTCACGGGCTTGTCGAACAGGGCGAGCCACGTGAACGAGGTTGCCTTCGTGGGTCCCTTGGGCGCGACGATCGATACCCGGGGCGCGGTCCCGTCGAGCGGCCCGGAGCCGGAGATGAACGCGTTGAAGTCCACGTCACCCTGCGGCGTGTACCCGGTCCAGCAGGCGCCGGTGACGCACAGGAACCCCTCGCCCTCGGGGTACTGGTCGGTGCCCGCCGGCAGGCTGGCGTGCCAGCGCAGGCCGGTGTTGACGCCGCGGAGGACGACGAGCGCGAGCTTCGTCACCCCGGGCGGAACGATGGCCGGCGAGTCGAACACGACCGGCACGGTCGACGGACTCGCGCCGCTCGTGGACATGCCGGACGTGCTGACGGTCTTCGACGCCAGGACGACGCCCGAGCTCGCCGCCTGGTAGCCCGACGGGACGTTGCTGGGCGCGGTCCGGATCTCGACCCGGAACGTCCCGACGTCGGTCCCGGTGGTGCCGCGGTGCATCAGCAGCTGAACGGAGGTGATCGGCCCGACGGCGGCGAAGGTCTGCGCCATCGCGGGCGCCGTCCAGCTCGACTCGTCCTTGTCCGTGATCTGCAGCGCGAATGCCGCCGCCCGGGCGCTGCCCGGGACGAGGGCGAGCAGCATGCTCGCCGCCGCCAGGCTGGCCAATGCCTTGCGTCGGGTTCGAACCCGTGTCGTCACATCGCCCTCCAAGTCCCCGAGACCCCCGATCGCCGGTGCCCGTGCCGGTGCCGCACTAGTGCGTGACGGCGGTGTCCAGGCCCTTCGCCTGCGCGATCCAGCCGGCAACGGTCTCCTCGGAGGGGATCCGGCGGACGAGGCTCGGCCGGGCTGCGACCACCTCCTGGAACGTCGTCGCGAGGTTCGCGGCGTTGCGATTGGCGAGCTCGGCGGGCGAGTCCACCCCGGCCGCCTCGAGCAGGTCCGCGTACTCCGAGCCGACGCCGTCCAGGCGCATGAGGTCGGCGTGGTTGACCCACTCGAGCAGCTGCTTCGCCGAGATCCCGGTCGCCGCCGCGAGAACCTCGCGGCCTCGGGCCGAGCCGCCGGTGCTCAGCAGGTCCTCGGTCGTGGCGACGCCGGCCGCCTCCAGCTTCGCTGCGTTCGCCGCCCCGATGCCCTCGACGTCGATGATCTTCATCCCCGGTCTCCCTTCTCGCGTGACGGTGCCGTCGGCGGTGCGATCATAGGCACGCAGGACGGCCGATGACCAGACGCTGGAGGTGACGGTGGACGACGCGTTTCGCGCGGAGATGGCGGCGGGCTACTCGTTCGACGAGCCGGTCGTCGTGCTCGGCTCGCCCATCCAGGGCGACGAGGTGCTCCCCGACGTCCGCGTGCAGGTGCCGCTGTCGCGCGTGAACCGCCACGGGCTGATCGCCGGCGCGACGGGCACCGGCAAGACGAAGACCCTCCAGCTCCTCGCAGGCCAGCTGAGCGCGCTCGGCGTCCCGGTGTTCGCCGTCGACGTGAAGGGCGACCTGTCCGGCGTCGGTGCGCCGGGTGACCCGGCCAACCCGGCCGTCGTGAACCGCGTCGAGTCGATGAAGCTCGACTACGTCGCACAGGGCCACCCGATCGAGGTCCTGTCGCTGTCGGGGAAGCAGGGCGCCCACGTCCGGGCGAGCATCTCGTCGTTCGGTCCGCTGCTGCTGGGGAAGGTCCTCGACCTCAACGACACCCAGACCTCGATCCTCTCGCTCGTCTACCGCTACTGCGACGACGAGCACCTCCCGCTGCTCGATCTCGCCGACCTCCGGACGACGCTCAAGTTCCTCGGCTCGGACGAGGGCAAGCCCGTGCTCGCGGAGCTCGGCGGCATCTCGCCGGCCAGCCTCGGGGTCATCCTGCGCGCGATCGTCACCCTCGAGCAGGAGGGCGCGGGCGACTTCTTCGGCGAGCCGGAGTTCGATCCCGACGACCTGGTCCGCACGACGGCCGACGGCAAGGGGATCATCACCCTGCTCGAGGTCGCCGACGTCATGGACCGGCCGCGGCTGTATTCGACGTTCGTGCTGTGGATGCTCGCCCAGCTGTACGAGACGCTGCCCGAGGTGGGCGACCTGCCGAAGCCGAAGCTCGCGTTCTTCTTCGACGAGGCGCACCTCCTGTTCAAGGACGCGTCCAAGGCGCTGATGGAGCAGATCGAGCGCACGGCGCGGCTCATCCGGTCGAAGGGCGTCGGCGTGTACTTCGTCACCCAGGCGCCGACCGACGTCCCGTCGTCGGTCCTGTCGCAGCTCGGCAACCGCGTCCAGCACGCCCTGCGCGCGTTCACGCCGGACGACGCCGACGCGCTGCGCAAGACCGCCCGAACCTTCCCCGTGACGGAGCACTACGACGTGGAGCGGACGATCACCTCGCTGGGCATCGGCGAGGCGCTGGTCACCGTCCTGTCGCCCAAGGGCATCCCCACGCCGCTCGCGGCGACCCGCCTCGTGCCGCCGGACTCCCGGATGTCGCCATTGACCCCGGAGGAGCTCCAGGCGGTCGTCGCGCAGTCCACGCTGGCGGGCCGCTACAACGAGGCGCTCGATCCCGAGAGCGCCCACGAGATCATCACCGCCCGGCTGGCGAACGCGAAGGCCGCCGCCGCCAGCGCGGCGGCCGAGGCCACCATGCGCGACAACGTCTCGCCGACGACGTCGGACGGGCTCGAGACGATGACGCCCGCGCAGCAGCAGCGCGAGATCAATCGCCGGGCGAAGGAGCTGGCGGCGGCGCAGCGGGCTGCGGAGCGAGAGCGAAAGGCCCAGGAGCGGGCGGCACGCGAGGCCCAGAAGCAGCGTGACCGGATGATCGAGACCTCGATCCGGACGGCGGGCCGGGTCGCGACCTCCAGGACGGGCCAGTCGATCCTGCGGGGCGTGTTCGACGTGTTCTTCGGGGGTGGCAAGAGCCGGTAACGACCACGCTGCCGGTGCGCGCACGCTCCGGTCGATGTTGCAGACGCGTGACATCGCCCGGGGCGACCTGTCACCATCCGGCCCATGGACCTCACCTTTGTCGGCTGGATCGTCGTGGGTCTGATCGCGGGCCTGTTCTCGGGCGTCATCGTCGGTGGCCGCACCGCGCGAGGCTGGATGCCGAGCCTGTTCATCGGGCTCG
>DASSRG010000143.1:0-53909 GCA_035701885.1 Candidatus Limnocylindrales bacterium | reverse complement strand
TCGAGGCGCGCAAGTTCATCGTGCTCGGGTTCCTCGAGCCGGTCGTCGCCCGCGTCCCGCTCGAGGACGCGCAGGACCGGCTGCGCGAGGCGCTCGAGGCGAAGTGGGAGGCCGGCCTGGGCGAGGGATCGGCCGGCGACGGGTCGGCGGCCGCCTGACGTCTCGTGCGCCCACGACCCCCGACGTCGCTCCTGGTCCCGCCGCCGGCTTCGCGCCGGCGTCCCGGGTCGTGCCCGTGACCACCCGCCGCATCGACCTGCTCGGCGTGGACGAGCTTGCCGAGGGCGAGATGCGGATGGTCTGGGTCGACCAGTCGGACCCGGTCCTCGTCATCCACAACAACGGCGAGTTCAGCGCGCTCCAGGGCACGTGCTCCCACGAGTACTACGAGCTGGACCGCGGGTTCCTCACCGCCGGCACGCTGACCTGCCCGCTCCACATGTCCCGGTTCGACCTGTCCGACGGGGAGCCGCTGGACCCGCCCGCGGAGCTGCCGCTCGCCGTCTACCCGGTCGAGATCATCGACGGGCGGGTGACGATCGAGGTGCCCGAGGGCCCGCTGGAGCTCAACGAGGAGGCGTAAGCCTGTCCGTCAGTCGTCCGCGCCCGGGCGGCCCGCCCGCGTGTAGACGAGGATCGTCCGCTCGTACGTGATGACCGTTTCGCCCCGCTGGTTGTAGCCACGGGTCCGGACGCGCACGAGGCCCTGGCCGGGCCTGCTCCGCGAGGGCCGCGTCTCGAGGACCTCCGACTCCGCGTACAGCGTGTCGCCCGCGAACACCGGCGCGGGCAGCCGCACCTCGTCCCAGCCGAGGTTGGCCACCGCGTTCCGCGACACGTCGTCGACCGACAGGCCGGTGACGATCGCAAGGGTGAGCGTGGACACCACGAGCGGCCGTCCGAACTCCGTGCGCGACGCGTAGTCGGCGTTCGAGTGGACCGGATGCGGGTTGTTGGTCAACAGGCTGAACCACGTGTTGTCGGTCTCGGTCACGGTGCGGCCGTTCGGATGGCGGTAGACGTCGCCGACCCGGAAGTCGTCGAAGTAGCGCCCGTCCCAACCCTCGACCACGCGTCGCTCGGTGGCCTCGCCCTTGTTCGCGCCGTCGCTCCGGTGGGTGCTCATGCCCGTCCTCCCGTCACCGCCCAGATCGCCTCGGCCTCCGCCAGCTCCGCGTCCTCGAGCACGCGCAGCGCGTGCGCGCGTCGGGGCTCGAACCGCCCGAGCGCGACCGCCCGCCGGAGCAGGACACGCGCGTGCCGGTCGGTCGCCCGGTCGCTCATCACGCCGCCGATGATCGTGGCCCCGCGCGCCTCGTCCTCGACCGACGCCCGGTAGGCCTCGAGCTTCGCCGCCTCCTCGTCGAGCGCGGCGGGGTCCAGGCCCGCCTCGAACGCCAGCAGGACCGCGAACAGCTGGGCCGGGTGGCCCACCCACTTGCCGAGCATGCCCATGTCGCGGGCGCGCACGGCGTCAGCGTGGACCAGCGCCATCCGGTCGAGGAAGCGCTCCCGGTTTGCCGCCGCGTCCAGCGAGGAGTCGGCGACGGGGTATGCGAGCGTCATCCCGTCGATGGCCGGGACGCCCGCGGCGCCCGCGACGTTGACGATCTCTCCGCGGACCCACTGCGCCAGCGGCGCGTCGTCCGCGATCTGCGGCAGCCCGAGGTCCGCGGAGTAGTCCGCGAGGCCGTAGATGATCGAGCACAGGCGCGGCATCGCGGCGAGCGCGATCTCGGGCAGGCGCGCGGCCGCCCAGCCACTCTCGACGAGGAAGCCGACGCGGATCGAACGGGCTGCGAGCCCGAGCGCCGCTTCGGCGTCGTCGAGGAACGAGTACAGCGCCTCGATCTCCTCGGGATGCTCCACCTTGGGATAGATCACCGCGTCCAGGCGGTCTGCGGCGGCGCGTTCGGCGAGCGCGCCGAGGACGGCTGCGAGGTCGCGAGCCGTGGACCCGAGCGCGATCCCCGGTGGGCGGAACGTGCGCAGGCTCGGTGCGCCGTCGCCGGCCCAGTCGGCCTCCACCAGCGTCGCGGCGGCTTCGCGCAGTCCCGCCTCCGTCACGTCGTCGCGGAGTGCCTGCGCGTCCTCCCCGTCGAGCATCACGAGCGGCGCCCGGGCGGGGCGGGCGAGCAGGGCCTCCACGGCGCCCACCTCCGTCCCGAGCCGTTCGGCGAGCACGCCCGGCGTCACGCCGAACTTGTCGAGGATTCGGCCGACCGGCGCGGTCCCGCCCTCGACGGCCTTGCGCGCCATCGTCGCGTCGGCCGCCGGCGTCGTGTAGTGCGCGGCCTGACGCCAGTACCGCAACGGCAGGTCCGCGCGCCGCGCCTCGAGGACGGGGAGGATGTCCGACCGGCGGGCGTCCCAGGCCGCGACGGCGGCGTCCAGCCCGGTGCTCATCCTCGCACCGGCGGGCGCGCGGCGGGCACGCGGTCCGCGACAGGCCCCTCGGGAAACAGCTCGCCGAGCAGCTCCAGCGACACCCGCTCGAGGATGCCCGCGACGTCCGGCGAGAACGGCGCCGGGTGGCCGTACCCGCGGTGCGACACGGCCGGCTCGTACCCGCCGAACGGGTACTCCTCGGGCGTCGCGACGTAGCCGAGGCTCCCGTTCGAGTAGCCGGCGAAGACGGTCACCGGCGCCGGCGACGCCGCTCGCACCGCCGCGCCGATCTCGCCGAAGATCTCACCGGGTGCGCCGACGATCGCGGTGTCGCCGAGCCGGGCGGCCCAGACCTCGCCATCGACGGTTGCCGGCAGCGGGCCGGATCGGGCCGCCGCCAGCTGCTGGGCGAGCCAGTCGATGTGGTAGCGGACGGGGTTCATCGTCGCCCGGCCCTCGCCGGCCTCGGCGCGCCGGCGCAGGTCCTCGCGCCGCTCGGCGAGCTCGCGCTCGAGGTCCTCGACGGACGGCGGCTCCAGCATCGGCAGCGACACGATCCGCCGGGTCGTGCGGAGGACGGGGACCGGCTGGGTCGTCGCGAGCTGCCGGCGGTAGAGCGAGATCGGCGTCACCGAGCCGTATGCCTCGTGGCGCACCTCGATCTCGCGCGGATCGCGGTCGGCGACGGCGTGCGCGGCCTCGAGGGCGAGCCGCTCCCCGATGCCCTGCGCCGACCCGGGCTCGTCGCGGAACGCCTCGAGCGGCAGGACGTTGCCGGCCGCGCCCTGGAGGAAGATGGTGACGCCGTCGGGCCGGAGCGCGCCGTCCAGCAGGTCGCGCAGCGGGCCGACGAAGTCCGACCCGACGAGCGGAACCTCCGGGCCGACGACCACGGGGTGGCAGCCGAAGCCGACGATCGTGGCGATCGCCTCAGGCCGGTCCGCGGGCGCGTCCAGCGCGTCGATCCGCAGCGTGGGCACGCTCTCGTCGAGGAACAGGTCCGGGTTCCAGCCGAGGATCGTGCGCCCGTCGGGCGTCCGCTCGCGGCGGTTGACGGCCACGTCCTTCACGCGGCCGACGCCCCCTGACACCCGTGCCTCGACGGCCTGTTCCGCTGCCTGGACGGCAGCCGAGGCGTACAGGTCCGGAACCGACTCCCACCACCGGAGCTCGGTCTCGGTCCAGCCGTCGAACTCGCCGCCCATCTTGACCGGCGCGCCCGGCCACGGCGCCGCGTGGCTGTGCGAGGAGTTGAGCAGCACCTCCTCGGGCCGACACGAGACGGCCGACGCGACGCGCGCGCGGATCCGGTCGCTCATCTCGGTCGTGAGCCCCACGACGTCCGCGGCGATCACGACGACGTTGACCCCGCCTTCGCCCCGCAGCACAGCCGCGGTCGCCAGCAGCGGGTCCCAGACGCCGCGCGCGGCCTGCGCGCGGCGGACGTAGCCCAGCAGGTCGACGGGGAGCGGCGGCGTGATGTCGACGCGCGCCGCACCGGCGAGGAAGCCCATCGCGGTGCTACTCGGCGCCGGGCGCCCAGCCGGCCGGCGCCTCCAGCAGGTCCTTGAGGGTGCCCAGGAACCGGGCCGCGCCTGCCCCGTCCACCGCCCGGTGGTCCGCGGAGATCGTCGCCTGGAGCACCCGCCGCACGACGACCTGTCCGTCGCGGACGACGGGCCGCTCGTAGCCTCGTCCCGTGGCCAGGATCGCGACCTGCGGCGGCGTCACGATCGCGGTGAATTGGGTCACCTCGAACATGCCGAGGTTCGACAGCGTGAACGTGGCGTCTGTCATCTCCGGCGCCTTGAGCCGGCCGGCCCGGGTCCGCGCGGTGAGATCGGCGAGGCCCATCGCGAGGTCGTCCACGTCGCGGTTTGCGCAGTCGAGGAGCGCGGGGGCGATCAGGCCGTCCTCCACGGCGATCGCGACGCCGAGGTTCACCGTCTCCCACTGCTCGAGCGTGTCGCCGTTCCACACGGCGTTGAACTCCGGGTGGCGGACGAGCGTCGTGGCGACGGCGCGCAGGAGGTACGCCGTCAGCGTTGCTCGCTGCTCCTTCGTGCGGCCCTCGTTGTGGCGGTCGACCGCGGCGGCGAGCGCGTCGACCTCGATCTCGGTCGTGACGTAGAAGTGGGGGACCTGCTGCTTGCTCTGGACCATCCGGCGGGCGATGGCCGCCCGCATCGGCGTGGCCGCGACCGGCCGACGCCCGTCCGTTCCGGCGCTCACGCCTCGTCGTCGAGGTAGCCGATGACCTCGCCGACCGGCAGCTCCGCGCCCGCCTCCGCGACGATCTCGACGAGGGTCCCGGTCGCGGTCGACTCCATGTCCACGGTGGACTTCTCGGTCTCGATCTCGGCGACGACGTCGCCCCGCTCGACCCGGTCCCCGACCTGCTTGACCCAGGCGCCGATCCGTCCCGACTCCATGTCGTAGCCCAGCTTCGGCATCTCGATCGCGATCCGCGCCATCCTCGCCTCCGTGCATCGCCGACCGGGGCGGGGTGCCCGCAGCGTCGTCTGAAGTCGCCTGAACCCGCGCCTGACGGCGCATTGCAAAGGTTTCCAGCCGTATGATAGCGAAGCGATCCGGGCTGTCGACCCGGGCCGATCCCGGAGGCGCGCGCGTGGAGTTCCTCGTCCATATCGAGATCCGCTGGCCGGCGGACGGTGACCCGGCGGAGTTCGCGCGGATCAGCGCCGCGGAGACCGTGCGGGCCGCCGAGCTGGCCGAGGCGGGCATCCTCCGCCGCCTGTGGCGGATCCCGGGACGACGGGCGAACTACGGCATCTGGGAGGCGCCCGACGCGACGGCGCTCGACGCCGCGCTCGCCTCGCTGCCGATGTTCCGGTGGCTGGACATCGAGGTCCAGGCGCTGGCGCAGCACCCGCGCGACCCGGAGCGTCCGGGGGGCCGCTGACCCGCGTGATCCCCGCGACCCGGCGAGCCCAGCGTGCGCGTCCCGACCCCCTCCCGCGACCGACTTGACACCCGGAGAAGGCAGCCGCTACTGTCCGCTGGCGCTCGCGGCGAACGTTTCCAGTAATGTTTGTTGTGAGGCGCGGAGTCGCCCACGCGGCCAAGAGGAGGAGTGACGTGTCCCTGCACCTGCCTGGGTCGAACGGGGCCCGGTTCGCGGCGCTGCTTGCGAGCGTCGCCCTGATCGCCGCCGCCTGCGGTGGCGGCGCCGCCACGTCCGCGCCGAGTGCCGCCGCCGAGTCCGAGGCACCCGCCTCGCAGGCCGCGTCCGAGGCGCCGTCCGAGGCCGCCTCGCCGGCCGCCGAGAAGTTCAAGATCGGCTACATCTCGCTGGGCGACAACGTGCCGTTCGTGAAGCTCGTCTCCGACGGCATCAAGAAGGCGGCCGCCGACGCGGGGCAGGACCTCGCGTTCTGCGACTCGCAGGTCGATCAGGCGAAGGCCCTCGAGTGCGCGCAGAACCTGAAGGTGCAGGGCGTCCAGGGCGTCCTCAACTTCCAGGTCTTCCAGGACAGCTCGCCGGAGATCTGCGAGGCGTACGGCGGGGTGCCGACGATCGCGATCGACATCGTCCAGCCGCCGTGCCAGATCGCGTTCATGGGCGCCAACAACCGCGAGGCCGGCCGGCTCGGCGGCGCAGCGATGGGCCAGTACGCGAAGGACAACTGGAACTGCGAGTACACCGCGTACGTGTCGCTCGAGTCGACCGCCGCGGGCGCCGCGAACACCGACCGGATGGGTGGCTATCGCGACGGGTTCCAGGAGTTCTGCCCGATCGTCAAGGAGAAGGAGCGCGTCCTCGACGGCGCGGACCGCACCGACCCCGCCCTGGAGCAGATGACCAACCTCCTCGGCGCGCTGCCGGGCGACAAGATCGTGGTCGTGGCGATCAACGAGGACGGGATCCTCGGCGCGATCGGCGCAGCCAACACCCTGGGCCGCCAGAAGGACCTCTACTACTCGGGTCAGGGCACCGACCCGTCCATCTGGAAGGACGTCGCCTGCAACCCGAACTACATCGCCTCGGTGGCGTACTTCCCCGAGAAGTACGGGGAGCTCCTGATCCCGAACATGGTCAAGGCGCTCCAGGGCGAGACGATCCCCGAGAACATCTTCACCGAGCACCAGGTCGTCACCAAGGACAACATCCGCACGATCTATCCCGAGACGCCCGCGTGCTGATCGGGTAGCCCGAACCGAAGGGACGCCGATCCATGGCATTCGCCCTTCGGGCGAGCGAGATCCGGAAGTCGTTCGGCGGCGTCGAGGTCCTCCATGGCGTGGACCTCGACGCGACCGGCGGGTCGATCCTGGCCCTGCTCGGCGAGAACGGTGCCGGCAAGAGCACCCTCGTCAAGATCATCGCCGGCGACTACACGCCCGACGCCGGGGCGGTCATCGTCGACGAGGTCGCGCACGCGTCGCTGACCCCGATCGACGCCCAGCGCCTGGGCGTGGCGATCATCTTCCAGGAATTCCAGGACGCGCCGACGCTGACGGTCGCCGAGAACATCTCGATGGGCCGGCTGCCGCAACGGGCGGGCGTCGTCAACTGGCGCGAGGTCAACCGCCGCGCGACGAAGATCCTCAGGGAGCTCGAGGTCGACATCGACCCGATGGCGAGGATCGACACCCTCCGCGTCGGCGAGCGCCAGATCGTCGAGATCGCCAGGGCGTTGTCGCGCTCGGCCCGCCTGCTCATCCTGGACGAGCCCACCGCCGCGCTGTCGCAGCACGAGGCGGACCGGCTGTTCACGTTCATCCGGCGGCTCAAGGCCCAGGGCGTGGCGATCATCTACATCACCCACCGCCTGGACGAGGTGTTCACCCTCGCCGACAAGGTGCAGGTGCTGCGGGATGGGTCCACGGCGTTGCTCGCCGACGTCAAGGACACCGACCGCGCCTCGCTGATCGAGGCGATGGTGGGCCGGCGGCTCACGGAGCTGCCGCGGCCGGAGCCGCTGCCGCGCCAGGCGGACGTCGCGCCCGCGATCCGATGGACGGGCGCCTCCTCGGGCAAGGCGTTCACCGACGTCTCGCTCCAGGTCCACACCGGGGAGATCGTCGCGATCTACGGCAAGCTCGGGTCGGGCGCCGCCGAGGTGGGGGAGAGCGCGTACGGCCTGCACCCGCTCACCGCGGGGACGCTCGAGATCAAGTCGCGGCCTGTGACCCTGTCCGGCCCGGTCGCGGCCGTCGGCAAGGGCGTCGGCTTCCTGCCCGCCGAGCGCAAGGCCGGCGGCGCGTTCATGGTCCGCCCGGTCGCCGAGAACGTGGCGGTCGCGTCGTGGCCGAAGCTCGCGGCGTTCGGGCAGGTGCTCCGCCGGTCGACCGAGGCGAAGGCCTACCGGCGCTGGCACGACCGGCTGTCGATCCGGTCGCGCAACGACCCGCGACAGGCGATGGGGACGCTGTCCGGCGGCAACCAGCAGAAGGTGCTGCTCGGGCGGTGGCTCGAGCGCAACTCCGACGTCCTCGTGCTCATCGAGCCGACCCGCGGCGTGGACGTCGGGGCGCGGCAGGACATCTACGCGGCGCTGCGAACGCTCGCGGCGTCGGGCGTCGCCGTCCTCATCTCGACATCCGACTACGAGGAGGCCGTCCAGGTCGCCGACCGGGTGCACGTCATGGCGAAGGGTCGGATCGTGACCGAACTCGAGGGCGACGCCGTCACCAGCGGTCGCCTGCTTGAAGCGTCCGGAGGGTAGCGACGACGTGACCGAAAGCCAGGAACCGATCAGCATCGCGGCGCCGACGCCCGACCCGGTGGAGGCCGACGCGACGCCGTCGCCGCACGCGGGGGACCGCAAGGGCAAGGGGCTGTCCGTCCCGGAGACGGCAGCGCTCGTTGTCGTGCTCGGCGTCCTGTTCACGTTCTTCTCGATCGCGTCGCCGTTCTTCCTCAACACCGAGAACCTGGTCAACATCCTCCAGAACGTCGCGGTCGTCGGGATCGTGGCGTGCCCGGCCACGCTGCTCCTTATCGCCGGCCAGTTCGACCTCTCGGTCGGCTCCGCGGCCGGGTTCGCGGGCATGCTCATGGCGGTCGCGGCGCTCGCGCCGGGGGCGGGCGGCACGGAGGTCCCGTGGTCGGGCGACCTCCCGATCCCCCAGGCGTTCGTCATCGCGGTGCTCGGTACCCTGCTGATCGGCCTGATCAACGCGTTCTGCGTCACGGTCATCGGCATCAACGCGCTGATCACGACCCTCGGCACCCTGGCGATCTTCCGCGGCCTGACCAAGGTCATGGGCAACGGCCAGACGATCCGGATCAACGACTTCGGCGAGCTGGGCGTCAACCGGGTCCTGGGGATCCCGCTCCCGGTCTACATCTTCATCGCCGCGGTCATCATCTTCTGGTTCATCCTCAGATACACGGTGTACGGCCGGTCGCTCTATGCGATCGGCGCGAGCCCCACGGCCGCACGCCTGGCCGGCATCCGGACCAAGCGGGTGATCTTCATCGCGTTCCTGCTCTCGTCGCTGTGCGTCGCGCTGGCCGGGCTCATCCGGCTGTCGCAGGTCGGCGGCGCGTCGGTGAACGCGGGTCTGGGGCTGGAGCTCTCGGTCATCACCGCGGTCGTCCTCGGCGGCGCGAGCCTGTCCGGCGGTCGCGGCGGCATCGGCGGCACCGTGCTCGCCGTCCTCATCGTGGGGGTCCTCGCGAACGGCCTCATCCAGCTGAACGTTCCCTCGTTCTGGATCGAGGTCGCGGGCGGCCTCCTGCTGCTCGGTGCCGTCACCGTCGACCGGGTTCGCGTCCGGCTGACACGGGCAGAGGTCTGACGTTGTCCACGCTGCGTCCCCGCACGGCGGCCGGCCTGAAGAGGACCGGACGCCGATCGGCCGCGGGGGTCGAGCGACCCCGCGGGACCGCAGCTCCCATCACCGGACGGCCGTGCGGCGGCGCCATCCGTCGCATGCCGGGCGCCGACCGGTAAGCCAGCGCCGGCCAGGCCGGACACGACGCCCGGGACCCCCGGGCGGCAGGGGGGATCGAAAGAGCATCCGCGGGCCACCCGGCGCGCGGGCATCGAGAGGGTGGCCCCAGCGGCCCGCATCAGACAGGCACAGGAGGAGGACACGTGTCCGAGCACCATCACGATCGCACCAGCCGGACCGGGCTGGCCCGGCTCGCCGCCCTCGGGGCCGCGGCCGTGCTGCTCGTCGCGGCCTGCGGCGGCACCGGCGCCACCACGGCGCCCGCGAGCCAGGCGGCGTCCGAGGCGCCGGCCAGCGAGGCCGCGTCGGAGGCGCCGAGCCAGGCGGCGACGCCCCACAAGGTCGGCTACATCTCGCTGGGTGAGGCGATCCCGTTCGTCAAGCTCGTGAGCGACAACATCAAGGCCGAGGCCGAGAAGGCCGGGGTCGAGATCGCGTTCTGCGACTCGGAGATCGACGCGGCCAAGGCCCTCGCGTGCGCCCAGAACCTCAAGGTCCAGGGCGTCGAGGCCGTCCTCAACTTCCAGCTGTTCGAGGACAGCTCCAAGGAGATCTGCGCGGCGTACGGCGACCTGCCGACGATCGCGATCGACATCCACCAGGCCCCGTGCGAGGTCGCGTTCATGGGCGCCGACAACGAGAACGCGGGCAAGCTCTCGGGCAAGTACGTGGGCGACGCCCTCAAGGCCGAGAACAACTGTGACTACGAGGCCGTCGTCACGCTCGACACGAAGGGCGCCGGCGCCACGACCCTCGCGCGGATGAACGGCATGATCGCGGGCTTCGAGGAGGCCTGCGGCAAGATCCCCGAGGACAAGTTCAAGAGCCTCGACGTCGGTGGCACGACCGACCTCGCGGTCACCAAGTTCGGCGACCAGCTCTCGGCCATCAAGCCGGGCGGCAAGATCGTCATCCTGAGCCTCAACGACGACATGTCGCTGGGTGCCTTCGCCGCCGCCCGCACCGCGGGCCGCGAGGCGGAGATCCGGCTCGCCGGCCAGGGCGCCGACCCGACGTCGTGGAAGGACATCGCCTGCAACCCGCAGTGGCTCGCCGATACGGCGTACTTCCCGGAGCGCTACGGGGAGATCCTCATCCCGGCGGTCGTCGACCTGCTCGAGGGCAAGACCGTGGAGAAGAACCTGTTCACCCAGCACGAGGTCGTCACCAAGGACAACGTGCGGACGCTGTACCCGGACACGCCCGCCTGCTAGGCGACGGATCCGATGCCGGCCCCGTCCCGCGAGGGATGGGGCCGGACCCATTTCCGGCCTCCGTCCAAGGGCCGGTCACAGGCGCATTCGGGGGCGGGAGGACACCAGGCATGAGCGACGACCGGGCGCTCCCCGGCAGCGGCGAGGGCGGCCGCCTTCGGCTCGGCGTCATCGGGGCCGGGACGTGGGCCGTGGCAGCGCACATCCCGGGGCTGCTCCGCCGGCCCGAGGTGGAGCCGTGGATCGTCAGCCGCCGCGACGAGGCGCTGCTGGAGGAGATCCGCGCCCGGTTCGGCTTTGCCCGCGCCACCACCGACTGGCGCGAGGTCATCGAGGCTCGGCCGGACATCGTCGCGCTGACCGGCCCGGTCCACCTGCGCGCCGAGCAGGCGCTGGCCGCGATCGACGCCGGCATCCACATCCTCGCCGAGAAGCCGTTCACGATCGATCCCGCCGACGCCTGGGCGATCGAGCAGCGGGCCCGCGAGCGCGGCGTGCATGTCGTGCTGTGCTACGCGTGGAACGAGATGGGGATCAGCGAGCAGGCGCACCGGCTGATCGACGGGCCGGACGGCATCGGGCGGGTGGAGCACGTCTCGGTCGAGATGAGCACGATCGTCCGCGACCTGCTGCTCAACGGCCGGACGTACGTCGGCGAGGAGTCCGGCGCGCCGCTGCCGCGGACCGAGACATGGTCCGATCCGTCCATCTCCGGCGGGGGATATGGCCAGGGCCAGCTGACCCACGCGCTGGGCCTCGTGCTCCGCCTCGTGCCGTCACTGCGCGCGTCGCAGGTCGCGGCATTCACGTCCTCGCCCGACTCTGCGGTGGAGCTCCACGACGTCATCGCCGTCCGGTTCGACGACGGCACGATCGCCTCCATCGGCGGCGCGTCGCTGCCATTCGGCACCTTCGGCAACGTCCACCAGCTGCGGATCCGCGTGACCGGGGAGCGGGGACAGGTCGTGCTGGACATGACGGCGCCCCGCGTCGCCCGCTCGCTGGGCGGCGATGACATCGAGGTGGACCTCAGCGACGACGACGTGCTGTGGTCGTTCGACCGGGTGACGGACCGACTGGTGGACCTCGTCATCGGCCGCACGACCGCCAACCCGTCCCCGGCGTCGCTCGGCGCCCGGGTCGTGGAGATCCTCGACGGCATGTACCGCAGCGCCGCGGACGGCACGATCGCCAGCGTCGCGCGCTGATCCCCGCATCGCGCCGGTGGCCGGCGCCCGTACCATCCGGCCGTGACCGTGTATCTCGAGACGGAGAGGCTGACGCTCCGGCGGTTCACGCCGGACGACCTCGACGCGCTGGTCGCGCTCGACTCGGACCCGGCGGTGATGCGCTACATCAACGGCGGCCGCCCGACGACCGTCGAGGAGATGCGCGACGACTACCTGCCATGGTGGCTCGCGTACTACGATCGCGGCGACGCGTGGGGCTTCTGGGCGGCGATCGAGCGCGAGACCGGCGCGTTCCTCGGCTGGTTCCACCTGCGCCCGAACGCCGGCGATCCGCCGGACGAGCCGGAGCTCGGGTACCGGCTGATCCAGACGGCATGGGGTCGCGGGCTTGCGACCGAGGGCTCGATCGCGCTGATCGACAAGGCGTTCGAGGAGCTCGGGGCTCGGCGCGTCTACGCGACCACGATGACCGTCAACACCGGCTCGCGGCGGGTCATGGAGAAGGCCGGGATGCGGTTCGTCCGGACGTTCACGATGCCGTGGCCCGACAGGATCGAGGGCGACGAGCTGGGCGACGTCGAGTACGCGATCACCCGTGACGAGTGGGAGGCCGATCGGGCCGCGCGGGCGGCCGGCTAGCTGCTAGCCCGGGGAGATGCCCGCGGGCGGCTCCGTGACGCGGGGCCTGATCGGGACGGCGGCCCCGGCGCGGACGACGGCGGTCGGGACGAGGTGCCGGGTCACGGTCCGGGTCGCGCCCAGCGAGTCGGCGAGGTCACGAGGCGCCTCCTGGAGCCCCAGGACCGTGACGTCCGCGGGACCGCCGACCACGAGCCGGCCGAGGTCCCGCCCGGCGGCGCCGACGGAGGCGGCGGGCGCGCTCGTGGCCGCCTCGATCACGCGCTCGAGCGGCAGCCCGAGGTGGAGGAGCTTCGACATCGTCTCCGGCAGGTCGCCGACGGGCCCCGCCACGTTGAACCGATGGAGGTCGGTGCTGATCGTGTCGGGCTCGAAGCCCTCTGCGATGGCCGCCTCGGCGGTCGCCCACGAGAACGAGCCGCCGCCGTGGCCGATGTCGAACCGGACGCCGCGCGCCCGGGCGTCTCGCGCGGCAGGCAGCACGCGGCCCTCGTCATCGACGATCCCGCCCGGGTTCCAGCCGGTGAACGAGTGGGTGACGATGTCACCGGCGCCCATCAGGGCGAGCGCGCTCTCGATGTCGAACGGCGTGCCGCCGATGTGGGCCATGACCGGCAGCCCCGTCGCGCGGCCCGCCCACAGCGCCCGCCGCAGGCCTTCCAGGCCGTTCTCGCCCGCCAGCGTGCCCGACAGCCGCACCTTGAAGCCAACGATCCGGTCCGGGTTCGCGACCGCGACCCGAGCCGCGCGCTCGGGGTCGGCGAAGCGCAGGTCGTGCAGCTCGCCGAGGTGGGTGTCGACCTGGCCGAGCAGGCTGATGTTGAGGAACGCGAGGACGCGGGTCCGTGCCGTGTCCACCACCCACCGGCGGAACCCGGGCCACGTGTTCGCCCCGGCCGAGCCGCCATCCACGACCGTCGTGACGCCACGCCCGAGGCAGGTGGCGTCGGCGTCCACGGACAGGTCCGCGACGCCCGGGTAGACATGGACGTGGAGGTCGACGAGCCCCGGGACGACGTACCGGCCGGTGGCGTCGATCGCCTCGCGGGCGTCCGCCGTCGCGAGCGACGGCTCGATCGCGGCGATCCGGCCGTCGACGATGCCCACGTCCCGGAGGTCGTTGACGCCGGACCCCGCGTCGATGACCGTGCCGCCCGCGATCACGAGGTCGAACCGCGTCACGGCCGTTCCGGCGCGGTCATGCCGCCTCCACCGATCCAGCGAGCACCGTCTCCGCGACGCCCGCGAGCCCGAGCGCCAGCTCGACCTCGTGGGGACCGGGGGCGAGGACGGTCGGGATCGTGATCTCCGCCGTCTGGTTGCGCCGGACGTAGAAGCCGTGCTCGGCGTCCAGGCGATCCCCAGGGACGGCCACGCCGAGCTCGCCGGGCGTCGGGTTGCGCAGCGCGACGTCCGCCGCGGGCACCTCGGCGCCGTCGATGCGCAACCGGATCGACGACAGGTAGCGCGACACGGGCCCGGAGTTGGTGACCAGCAGGGCCGCGTCGCCGCGGTCGCCTGCCCGCGCACCGAGCGTGAGCGGCTCCGGCCAGTAGCGCTCGACGAGGGCGCGCAGGTCCGCGAACGTGTCCAGCGTCTCCCCGGCCAGGAGCGCCGACGCGCGCGTCGCGAGCAGCGCGGCTGCGGCGTCGATCTGTGCGCCGCCAGCCGCCGCATCCGCGGTGAACCGAGGGTTCGGGCCGTACACGCCGGCGGTGACGGCATCGGGGTCGTCCGGGAGGGCGGTCGCGTCCACGAGGCCGGGCTCGACCGCCGCCAGCCACGAGGTCTCCATCGTGGCGCCGTGGTCGACGGCGACGGGCCAGTCCGTCCCCAGCCCGGTCCCGAGCGCCGCGTTGAGCTCCAGGTAGCACAGCCCGTAGGCGCGCAGGCCGGGGTGCTCCGCCTCCACCTCGGCGCACACCCGTTTGATGAGGTGGATGAGGTCCAGCGGCGCGTGGCCGGTGTGGACGACGGCGAGCCGCACGCCGTGTTGCGGGAGCTGGCGCAGCGTCTGGCGCAGGACGTCGGCGACCGTCGACGGGTCGTAGCGGAAGGACCACGGCAGCGCAAGCGTGCCCATCGTCACGTACGACCACGGGAGGACGACGCCGCCCACGCTCGCCGCGGCGCGGGCCACCACCCCGTGACCGGTGAATCCGTCGGTGCCGTTGGGGAGATGCGGGGCGTGGAACTCGAGCGCGCCGAGCGGCACCCAGGCGATGGGCGCTCGCGCCAGGGCCGCCTCGATGCCCGCCGGCCGCAGCCGCTCGAGCCGGACCTCGCTGGTCGTCATCGGGCGCTCAGTCGATCAGGAAGCCGCCGTTGATGTCGGTGACCTCGCCCGTGATGTAGCCCGCGTGCGACGAGCACAGGAACGCGACCAGCGAGGCGACCTCGTCAGTCGTCCCGAACCGGCCCACCGGAATTCGCGACACGAGGTCCCGGGTGTTCGCGATCATCTCGGTGTCGATGAGGGCCGGTGCGAGGGCGTTCGCCGTGATGCCCTCCTTCGCGTATTCGTTGGCGATCGACTTCATGAGCGTCATGACGCCGGCCTTGGACGCGGCGTACGCCGCCACCGACCGGGCGCCGCCCGCCTTGCCCGCCGACGAGCCGATCCCGACGATCCGCCCGTACTGCTGCTGCCGCATCCCGGGGAGGGCGCGCCGCGCCGCGAGGAACGCGCCGGTCAGGTTGATCGCGAGCGTCCGGTCCCACAGCTCGCGCGATGTCTCCTCGAACGGCACGATCGGGAAGATCCCGGCGTTGAGGACGAGCGCGCTCGTCACCCCGAGCTCCGCCTCGACGCGGTCGAACGCGGCGTTCACGGCAGCCTCGTCCGAGACGTCGCAGGCGATGCCGAGGATGCCGTCGTGGGCCGGCGCCGCGAGGTCCAGCGCGGCGACCTTCGCGCCGTTGCCGGCGAGAACCTCGGCGATCCGCTGGCCGATCCCGCGGGCGGCTCCGGTCACGACCGCGACACGGCCTTCGAGGCCCTCGACCTGGATCATGCAGACCTCCTCGGGGTGCGCGTTCGTATCGTTTGCAGAACGGGCTGGTGACGTTTCCAGCGAAACGCTACCATGCGGGCTACGGGCGCGGCAACGCGCCGTCCCACGCCCCGTCACGAGGGCCCTTGGTGCAGGTCGGCATCGACAGCTACTCGTATCACCGCCGCTACGGCGAGACCCGCGCCGGAGAGCGCGCGCTGCCGGATCGGTGGCCGCCCGGCCCCGCCCCCGTGCTCGCCCACGCGCGATCACTCGCCGTGGACGCCGTGTTCCTCGAGACCTGCTACCTCGCCGAGCCCGAGACGTACGACGACGCGCTCGCCGCGGATGCCGCGCCCGTTCGCGTCGGCTTCTCGTGGGGCCACCCGTGGCCGGACGGCCGGTTCCACGGCCTGGATGGCGGCCGGTCGTGGGGCGCGGAGATGGAGCTGGGGCGCTGGATCGAAGCCGCCGCACGCCTCGACCACCCCGTGCTCCGGATCACCGGCGGCAGCCCCGCGTCGCGTGGCGACGAGCCGGCGGAGGTCCTCGTCGAGCGGCTGACCGGGCCGCTGCGCCGAGCCGCGAACCACGCCACCGACGCGGGCATCCGCCTGGCCCTCGAGAACCACGGCGACCTGACCGTCGCCGACATCCTCGCCCTGATCGAGCGGGTCGACAGCCCGGCGCTCGGCGTGTGCCTCGACAACGTCAACCTCATCCGCGTCGGCGACGACGAGCTGGAGGGCACCCGCGCCCTGGCGCCGCACGCGCTGCTCGTGCAGCTCAAGGACTACGCGCCCGGCGACCCCACGGTCTGGGGCGGACCCGTCTGCACCGCGCTCGGGGAGGGTGTCGGCCCGCTGCCCGAGATCATCGCCATCCTTGACCGGTCCGGGTTCGACGGCCCGGTCTGCGTGGAGCTCGCCTCGCTGGGTGACGGCCCGGTGGACGAGCTGGTTCTCATCGAGCGGAGCGTCGAGTGGCTCCGCGCGCACGTCCCCGTCAGCGCCATGAGGCAGTAGCGTCCCCGACGCCGTTCGCAGGAGGGCTCACGTGGCCGAGGTCGATCGCAGCATCCCGTTCATCGAGACGCACCACCACCTGTGGGAGCTGGACCGGTTCCACTACGACTGGCTGACCGATCCGGGATGGCCGGGACACAACGCGCTGCTCGGCGACTACAAGATGATCCGGTCGACGATCGGCAACCCGTGGCGCTTCTTCAAGGAGTTCTACGGGGCCAACGTCATCAAGAGCGTCCACGTCGAGGCCGCCTACGCGGGGCCGGACCCGGTCGAGGAGACGGTCTGGCTGGACAACGTGGCGAAGGAGCACGGCTTCCCGCACGCCCTGGTCGTGTTCTGCGACGTCGAGGCCGACAACGGCGAGGCAGAGCTCGACCGGCACCTCGAGGCGTCCGACCTCGTGCGCGGCGTCCGCATCCGCGCGCACCCGACCGAAGTGACCGAGGCGTTCCGCCGCGGCTACCGCGCCCTGGGCGCCCGCGGCCTGTCGTACGAGCTCAACGCGTCGCCCGGCGCACTGCTCAACGGCCGCGACGTCGCGAAGGAGATGCCCGACACGCCGGTGATCCTGGGTCACGCCGGGTTCCCGGTCCAGCGTGATCCCGACTACTTCAACCTCTGGAAGTCGGAGATCAGCCAGCTCGCCGAGGTCGAGCACGTCGCCGCCAAGATCTCGGGCTTCGGCATGGCGGACAACCACTGGACGATCGAGTCCATCCGGCCGTGGGTCCTGCACATGATCGACGCGTTCGGCCCGGACCGGTCGATGTTCGGGACCAACTGGCCGGTCGACATCCTGTACGCCACCTACCTCGAGCAGACGGACGCGTATCGGACGATCCTCGCGGAGGCGGGGTTCAGCCGCGAGGACCAGGAGAAGATGCTCTACAGGAACGCGGAGAAGTTCTACCGGATCTGATCCGGCCGACCCCCAGCTCGCACGACCCGTCGGTCCACGCCACCGGCGGGTCGTTCCACGTCTGCCCCTCGCGGCGTACGCGTCGCGGCGAGCGCCGAGCGCGGTCAGTCGAACGTGTAGCGGCGGACGACTGCCTCGTCCACGGTGACGCCGAGGCCAGGCGCGTCCCGGACCGCCACGTACCCGTCGCGCATCTCGATCGGGTCGGTGACGAGCTCATGTTGCATCGGGCCGGGCTCGGGCTTGAGCTCCAGCACGAGCACGTTCGGAGATGCTGCCGCGAGGTGCAGGGACGCAGCCGTGTTGAGGGCAGATGACCACGTGTGCGCGTTCCAGGCCATCCGCGACTCGGCGGCCCTGTCGATCACCTTCTTCGATCCCGTCACCCCCTCGGCCCGACCCGGATCGAGCATCACGATGTCGAGGGCGCCGCGGTCGATGAGGCCCCGGAAGTGGCCCACCGTCCACCCCTTCTCGCCGGTGCACAGCGGCGTGGCCGTCGCCGCGCGCAGGCGGGCCCATCCGGCGTCGTCCGACTCGGGAAGCGCGTCCTCGAGCCAGTACAGGCGGTAGGGTTCGAAGGCACGGGCCATGGTGATCGCGTGGCTCGCCGTCCACCCAGAGCCTGCCACGACGTCCACGATGATCTCCGCCTCGTCACCGACTGCCTCGCGGACGGTGCGCACGATCTCGATGTCTCGCCGGGCATCACGTCCGAAGGCGATCGAGAGGTCGTGGCCCCAGCCGCCCTTCAGCACCTCGTACCCGCGTGCGCGGAGGTCGGCGAACTGGCGCCCGATGCCCGGGATGTCCGCGGTGTCGAAGATGATGGACGAGGCGGCCCGCACGCGGTCCCGCTGCTTGCCGCCGAGGAGGGCGTACACGGGCAGGCCTGCCAGCCGGCCCGCGAGGTCCCACATCGCCATGTCGATCGCGCTCAGCGCGAACGTGACGATCCCGCCGTTGCCTGACCAGTAGGTGCTCTCGCGGAGCTCCGCCCACGTCGCCTCGACGGCGCGCGGATCGCGTCCGAGCAGGCGGGGGCCCACGCCACGATCCACGATGACCTTCACCGCCAGCGAGGCGTCCTCGGCGCCCGTGATCGCCTCGCCCCAGCCGACCGCGCCGCCGGTCGTCTCGAGCCTGACGAGCGTCACGCACCGCACCTTGCCGTTGTTGTTCGGCTCGGCGTAGCGAAGCGGGAATGCCTCGACTCGCGCGATCGTGTCGGTCATGCCACCCCTTCCTCCGCTCCGACCGCGAGGCTGCGACCCTCTCGCGCGGACCGGTACAGGGCGTCGACCAGCTCGACGGTCATGACGCCCAGGGCCGCAGGTGACCCGTTACCCGCGCGCCCGAGGACGACGTCCACGAGATTGTCGGCGGGGGCCCAGTCGGGGTACCGCTCCTCGACCGCGAGCCCCGGCAGGCGGTGCACCTCGCCGTCGCGGCCGTGGATGACCGCCAGCCCCTCGTTCACGTCGAAATCGATGTGCCCCTGGTCGCCGAAGATCCGGTACTCGAGGATCTCGTCCTGCCCCGGCAGCACGGACCCGGTCGACGCGAGCGACCCGATGGCCCCGCCCCGGAACCGCACGGCGAGCGCATCGGCGAGGTCCACCTGCAGCTCGTACGCCTCGGTGAGCGCGCTGACGGTGACGGGCTCGAGGCCGGTCATGAACAGGAGCAGGGCCGCGGAGTGCGTGACCTGGGTCTGCCCCTGACCGCCGCCGGCGATCTCCGGGTCCGCGTACGTGCGCTCGCCGGGTGGATTGAGGGTGTAGCCCAGCACGTCGCGGTAGGGTTCGGGATTGCCCCGGTAGAGCTCGCGGACGATCGACGCGAAGAGGCACGAGACATACTCGATCGTGCCGATCCGGCCGTCGGCGATCGCGTCCCTGATCGCCAGGACCTGCCGGTTGTAGTGCCACGGGTAGCCGACGATCAGCTCGACGCCCCGCTCGACGGCGAGGGCCGCCAGTGCGCGCGCATCGGCTGGCCGGATCGTCATCGGCTTCTCGAGCAGCAGGTGGATCCCGCGCTCGAGCACGAGGCGCGCGATCCCGGCATGGGCAGCGTGGGGGACGGCGATGATCGCCGCATCGAGCACGCCGGCGTCGAGCATGGACTCGGCACTGTCGTAGATGCGCGACGGCGGCACGCCGAACCGCTCGGCGGTCCGGGTTCGGTTTCCCGGGTCGGTGTCCGCGATCGCGGCGATCACCGCATCGGGGTTCGCCTCGAGCGCCGGCAGGTGGGCCCGTGTCGCCCACCAGCCGCACCCGATGACGCCGATCCGCGCCGGGCTCACGCCTCGTCCGCCCGGTGGCGCCGCAGCTCGTCGTACAGGACCGCGAGCAGGAGGATCGCGCCCTTGACGACCTGCTGCCAGAAGGCGGGCACGCCGACGAGCACGAGGCCGTTGTTCACGACGCCCAGAAGCAGCAGGCCGAGAAAGGTGCCGAACAGGCGACCCCGGCCGCCGTTGAGGCTCGTGCCGCCCAGGATGACGGCGGTGATGACGTCGAGCTCGATCCCCAACGCGGCGCTCGGCTGCGCGTTGCCGGTGCGCGAGATGAACACGAGCCCGCCGACCGCCGCGAGGACGCCGCAGGTGACATAGAACGCGACCCGCCAGCGCGCCACCGGGACGCCGGCGCGCTGCGATGCTCGGGCGCTGGACCCGATCGCATACGCGTAGCGCCCGAACAGGGTCCGAGGCATCGCCCAGCCGAACAGGAGGAATGTCCCCACGAGGGCGACGACGATGTACGGAATGCCGAGCAGGTCGCCCGTCCCGAGCGCCAGGAACGCCTCGTTGCGGATGACGATCTCCTTGCCGCCGCTGATCACGTACGAGAGGCCGCGCACGATCGCCAGGGTTGCCAGCGTGGCGATGAGCGGGTTGATCCGCGCGCGGCTGATGATCAGGCCGTTCGCGAGGCCGACGCAGAGGCCCACGCCGAGCGCCACGGCGATGGCGACCCAGATCGGCGCGTCCTGCGTCAGGAGGTAGCCGGCCGCCATGCCTGCCGCGGCCATCACCGAGCCGACCGACAGATCGAACCCGCCCGAGATGATGACGATGGTCTCGCCCACGGCGACGATGCCGACGATCGCGATTCCCCGTCCGATGTTCAGAAGGTTGGTGGTCGTCAGGAAGTAGGGCGACGCGATGCTCAGCACGACGCACAGGAGCAGGAGCATCGCGAGCAGGCCGAGCGCGCTGTCCTGGCGTTGCCGGGCCGACGACCACGCGGAGGCGAGGCGACCGGCCGTGGGACGTTCGGGCAGGGTCGCCTGGCCCGGGCTGGCGGTTCCCGTCACGCCGTCGCTCCCAGCCGGTCGCCGGTCATGAGCGCGTGCATCGCGGCCATCGTCCTCTCGGGGGACTGGGCGTGCGGCTCCAGCTCGCCGGCGATCCGGCCCTGCCGCACGACGACCACCCGGTCGCAGACGTGGAGGATGTCCGTGAACCGGTGGCTGATCAGCAGGATCGAGACGCCCCGAGCCTTGAGCTGCTCGATCAGCCCCATCAGCACGCGGATCTTCTCGCTCGAAAGCGCGGCCGTCGGCTCGTCGAGGAGGAGGAGGCGCGGCTGGAACTGCAGGGCGCGGGCGACGGCCACGAGCTGCCGCTCCCCGCCGCTCAGGCCGGCGACCAGTCGGTCGGGTCCGATGTCGGTGCCCAGCTCGCGCATCACCTCGCGTGCGGCATCGCGCATGCCCGACCGGTCGAGCAGCCGGATCGGGCCGTATGCCTTCCTCCACTCCCGTCCGAGGAACACGTTCGCGGCGACGTCGAGGTCCCCGCACAGCGCGAGGTCCTGGTAGATCATCTCGATCCCGGCAGCCCGGGCGTCGAGCGGGCTCGCAAACGCCACTTCGGCGCCGTCGAACCGGACGATCCCCGTCGACGGCGGGAACAGCCCGGACAGGATCTTGACCAGCGTCGACTTGCCTGCCCCGTTGTCGCCGATCAGGCCCACCGCCTCGGCGACCCCGATGCGGAGATCCACGCTGTCGAGCGCGACGACAGGTCCGAACGCCTTGGAGACCCCGGCGAGCTCGAGGAGCGGCGCCGGGGTCGATGCGGGGTCGGGGGTCACCGGGCGGTCAGGGGTAGACCGCGCCGATCGACGCCTTGTCGAGGAACTTGTGCTCGATGTGGACCTCGTTCGGCACGGGCTTGCCGTCGAGCACGTCGAGACCGATCGACATCACGTAGTCCGGATACTTCTCGGGGAAGTAGGCGACGCAGCCCAGGAAATGGGTCTGGGCGGGGTCGCCCTCCTTGGTCGACGCGACGCCGATGTCATCGCAGCCGAGACCCACCGCGACGCCGGCGCGGTTGCTCTGGGCAAGCGCCTTGGCAACGCCGGCGGACCGTGCGTCGTCGATCGTCGTGCTGAGCACGAACGATGCGCCCGGGTTGGCCGTGAGCCAGTCGGTGGTCTTCGTGAGGGCCTGCTCGGTCGTCCCCGCGTCGATGATCTCCGACTTGATCCGGTCCGCGGGGATCGCCCCACAAACCTCCTGGACGCCGTCCTGGAAGCCCGCGAGCCGCTGGTTCGCGGCGTCGCCTTCGCCCGGGCTGATGCCGAGGAAGATCGTGACCTCGGCGCACTTGCCCTGGGCCTTGGCGTAGTCGGCAGCCGCACGGCCACCGATCTGGCCCGAGACGTAGTTGTCGGCACCGAAGAAGATGCCGTTCGGGTGCCACACGTCGATGTTGACGACAGGGATCCTCGCTGCGTCGTAGATCTTCATGATCGCCTCGGCCGCGCCCGACTGCCAGTTGGAGACGATGGCGAAGTCCGGCTTCTGCTGGCTCAGCTGTTCCGCGCAGGTCACCGCCTTCTCCGGCTTGAACTCCTGGTCGCAGTAGATGATCTCGATGCCCTGCTCGCCCGCGATCTTGTAGATCCCCTTGTTGATGGCGACCGAGAACGGGATGGCCGCCCACCCCTCGGCGAAGGCGAAGGTCAGCGGCTTCGTCGGCTTCCGGATGTTCGGGACGTACGGAGCCGAGGCGTCGCCATCGACCACGTTGTACGTGCCGGCCGAGGCGTCGTACGTCCACAGCTTTCGCTCGTTCGGCAGGAGCGCCCCGGGGATCCCTGCCGCGGGTCGGGGCGAGAACGCCGCAGAACCCTCGGTTGACGGGGCTGCTGTCGGAGATGTGGCGGCGCCGCACGCCGCGACCAGCGTCGCCGTCGCGGCGACGAGGCTCACCCGGCACGCCAGCCGCGCAGGGATCACAGGACGCATGTCGATCCTCCTCCGTGCCGCGGCCGGCGCGGCGCCGTCAACGCGAAAAAACGTTTCGCGCCTCCGGCCAGCACGATACGATTGCGCCCGCCCGGGTGTCAATGCCATCGGCGGTGGCGTGAACGGGCGGCAGTGGGGTGGTGCATGCGAGGCGAATCGCTCAGCGGGCCGCCGCCGAGGCGGGTCGGCATTCGCGACGTCGCCCAGCGCGCCGGCGTCGCGATCTCCACCGTGTCAAAGGTCCTCTCTGGTCGAGGGGAAGTGACGCCTGCGCTGCGAGTTCGTGTGCTCGCTGCGGCGGCCGAGCTCGGCTACCAGCCCAACTACCTCGCCCAGAGCCTCCGCCGTGGCGCGACCAACCTGATCGGGTTCGTCGCCGCCGACCTGTCGGACCCCTTTGCGGCCGAGATCGTGGCGGGTGCGGAGTCGGTCCTCCGGCCGTCCGGGTACGCGATGCTCGTGATGAGCTCCAACCACGACCCGGGCGCGGACGCCGAGAACGTGCGATTCCTCCACAGCCGCCGGGTGGACGCGATCCTCGTCGCGCCGTCGCGTGAGGACGACCGCGCCCTGCTCAGCGCCCTCGCCGAGTTCGACGGTCCCGTCGTCGTCATCGAGAGCGAGCTGCGAGGTCACCTGCCGGTCGACGCCGTGGTCGCCGACCACCGAACGGGCACCCGGCAGGCCGTGGAGGCCCTGATCACCCTGGGTCATCGCCAGATCGCGGCGCTCACCGGTCCCGTCGTGCGGCGATCCGGACGGGAGCGCCTGGCGGGGTTGCTGGACGGCTTGCGACCCTACGGACTCGACGATCGCGCCATCCCGGTCGCCACCGAGCATGACGTCGACGTCGCCGCGGGCGAGCTCGGCCGGCTGTTCGACGGCGCCGTGCCCCCGACCGCCGTGCTGGCCGGGTCGCTGCCGCTGCTCGTCGCGACCCTGCGCACGCTCGACGCGCGCGCGCTGCAGGTCGGCCGGGACGTGTCGGTCGTCGGGTGGGACGACAACCCGCTGACACAGCTGCACAAGCCGGCGATTGCGGTGGTCGACCGGGACGCATCAGGGCTCGGCGTGGACGCCGCGAGGCTCGCGCTCGGACGTCTCGGCTCGATCGGACCGCGCGACGATTCGCCTGCGAGGCTCGAGGTCCGGCCGGTGACCTTCGTGTCCCGGGCGTCCTGCGCACCTGTGCAGGCATGGCACGGCGAGGTCGATCGGGCGGCTGTCGGCGTGCCGCCCACCGTATGAGCCGCAGAAACCGTTTCGCACGAGGCAAGCGATCGTGACAGACGTCAACCCTTCGTTCCCCCGCGGCGGACGCGCGCTCATCACCGGCGGCGCGTCGGGGATCGGGATCGGGATCGCTCGACGACTCCTCGATCTCGGGGCGCGGGTCGCCATCGGCGATCTTCCTGGTCAGCTGGATCGGCTGCCCGCCGACCCCGGCGAGCCGTTCGTGCGCCTGCCCCTCGACGTCACCGACGAGGCGTCCGTCACCGCGTGTGTCACCGATGCGGCGACGCGACTCGGTGGCCTGGACATGCTCGTGAACTCGGCAGGTGTGTTCCAGTTCCGGCGGCTCGAGGACATTGCGACGGAGGAGTGGGACCGCATCCTCGACGTGAACCTGCGAGGGACGTTCCTGGTCCTCCGCGAGGCGATGCCGCATCTCAAGGCGTCCGGCGCGGGACGCGTGGTCAACATCTCCTCGGATGCGGGGAAGCGCGGGTTCGCGCTGTTGGGCGCCTATTGCGCCTCGAAGTTCGGCGTGGTGGGGCTGACCCAGGCGGTCGCCGCCGAGGTCGGGCCACACGGGGTGAGGGTCAACGCCGTCTGCCCGGGCACGGTGGCCGACACGGGCATGGGCCGCGTGGTCGTCGAGCAGAAGATCGAACTCGGCTACGGAACGGACGCAGCCGAGGTGCTCGAGCGGGGAGCCGCCTCGTTCCCGCTCGGGCGGGTCGGCACCGTCGCGGACGTGGTGGAGACGGTCGTGTTCCTCCTCTCCGACGCGTCGGGGTGGATCACGGGCGAGTCGATCAATGTCGACGGGGGATCAATGGCGGGGTAACGGCGTCGTCGCGCGTGCGTCCCGGAGACGCGGACGCGGCGCCGGGGAGGAGGTCCGGCGCCGCGTCCGGGGACGGCGGTCGTAGGTGAAGGAGAGCCTCAGCCCGCGCCCGGCAGCCCCGCGTTCATCACCGGGAGCTCGCGCGCACCGAGCGCCTTCGACCCGAAGGCTGACGGCTTCGTCCGCCCGACGCGCGTGTAGTACTCCTCGGGCACCTTGGTCGGATCCTTGAACATCTGCCACTGGCATTTCTGGCGGACGTCCGGGTCGGGGTTCGTGTCCGGGTACGTGGGCGGATCGATCACGCGGACCGGGTACCCGAACCGGTCCATCGGCATCTCCTCCATGAGGATGATGCAGTGGGCGCAGTACAGGCAGACGCCCGGGGTGTAGTGGTTCCAGGAGTGCTTCTCCTGGGTCACCGCCCAGTTGTAGGGCTCCTCCATCCGCGACGGCGTCCGCTCGATCCAGTCCCCCCGGATCGTCCGCTGGCCGGATCCGCAGGGGTCGAAGCGGAGGACGAACCGGTCCTCGAGCTCGATGAGCTCCATGTCGCCGGTCCGTTCGGGTCCCACGAGGTGGCCGCGCATCGCCTCGCACGCGACGAGCATCAGCGTCTCGAGCGCCTGGTCCCACGGGTGCTTGTCGATGTCGAACTTCTCGTAGCGCCAGACGAACAGCGGCAGCAGCACGCGGTCGTACATGTCGCGGACGGCGGGCTCGCCCAGCTCCTCGAGGACGAGGCTCATCAGCGCGTACGTGTGGTCGACGTCCCGGTCGTGGCACTGGCGCCACGTCTCCTTGGCGGTCTCCATGAGCGCCCTGGCCTCATCCGGCCGCTCGCGATACGTCGCGGCGGTGACCGCCTGCATCTCCGACAGGAAGCGGTCCCAGTGGCGGCGCGGCTGCCAGGGTGAGCGGTCGGGGAGCTCGGCGACGCGGACGGCCTGCTCGTTGCGGTCAACGATCTTCGCCTCGTCCACGCCGCGGTCGCGGAGGTAGCCGTTGAGGTCGCCGATCCACTGCCGGTACAGCGTGAAGCAGACGTTGGCCTCGTCGATGAAGTAGGCCTCCAGCTCGGCGGCGTTGTCCCACCGGCCCTCGTCGAGCGCCTCCAGGATCTTGCGGAACGTGGAGATCTTCTGGTCTTCCCATGGCCCCATCCGGACCCGCCGGCCGAGCAGCTCCGTGAATGCGATCTGGGTGTCCGCCACTGCCCGTGCTCCTCCCGGTGTAGGATGCGGCGACGATACCGGTACCGTTTGCAGCCGGCTGCGGCAGCGTACCACGCAGGGGTGCCGCGTCGCCAGACGGGTCGCGGACGGAGGAGGCGCCAGGTGGGATTCGCGGCCCTGCTCGCGATCCTCGCGGCGGTGGCGAACGCGGCCCAGGCGCTGATCAGCAAGGAGCTCACGGGCCGGCTCCCCGCGCGCCAGCTGATCGGCGTGCTCTACGTGTGCAACGCGCTCGTGCTCCTGCCGCTGGCGCCGTTCGTCGACTGGCGCTGGACGCCCGGGATCGTCGCGCTCCAGGCGGTCTCCGTCGCGCTGATGGCGGTGACCGCGATCTCGGTGTGGGACATGCTCGATTCCGGGGCGGCGTCGGCGACGACGACCGCGACCGCGCTCTCGCCGATCCCCGCGGTCATCCTCACGGCGATGTTGGTGCCGGGGACGTTCCGGCCGATCCAGGCGGTGGCCGCGCTCGTGGTCGCGGGCGCGGTGATGCTGGCGCTGTCCGACGCGTTCGAGGGGCTCGGGCGCCGGGGGACGTGGCTGCGCGTCGTCGGCGCGGCATGCGGGACCGCAGGCCTGACCGTCGTCACGCGGCTTCTCGGCGACCAGGGGGTAGGCGTGGTCGAGACGTACGTCGTCCGCACCGCGCTCGCCGCACTGCTGTTCATTCCGCTCTTCCCGCCGCGCGACATCCCGCTCGCAGCCGCCCCGCGGCTCTTCGGTCGGGCGCTCGTCGTGACCACGTACTTCGTGCTGGTGATCCTCGCGGCGCAGACGGGCAGCCCGGTCGTGGTCCAGACCTGTCTCGCGGCGACGCCGTTGCTGGTGCTGGCCGTCGAGTCATGGCGGGCCCGGACGCGACCCGAGCCGCGGCTCCTCCTCGCCGCGAGCCTCGTGCTCGTCGGAATCGCCGTGAGCCTCGCACTGTGAGGACGCGCCCCTGATGCGTCCCGAGATCGCGTTCGGGCTCGCCGCGGCGATCGCGAACGTCGCCGTCGCCGTCCTGTCCACGCGGCTCGCGGAGCGCTACCCCGCGCGCCAGCTCATCGGGCCGCTGTTCGTCCTGAACTGCCTGCTGCTGCTCCCGTTGGCGCCGTTCGTGACCTGGACATGGACGCCGACGGTGATCGCGCTCCACCTGGGGACGACCGTCGCGCTCGTCCTGTCGTCGATCGCGGTGTGGGACATGTACGAGGCCGGTGGCGCGGCGCCCACCGTCACCGCGCAGTCCGTCGCGCCGCTGCCGGCGGTGCTGCTGACCGGCATCCTGCTGCCGGGCTCGGTCGGCCCGGCGCAGGCGATCGCGGCGATCGTCGTCGTGGCCGGCGTGCTGGTCGCGCTGCGCGACGCGTTCGGGGACCTCGGGCGGTCGAGGACGACCCTCTCGATCCTGGTTGCCGCGACCGGGACCGGTGTCATCACCGTGTTCGCGCGGCTCCTCGCCGACAACGGCGCGGGCGTCGTCGAGGCGTACGTCGTGCGGACGGGGCTGGCGGCCGCGTGCTGCCTGGTGCTGTTCCCGCCGCACGACGTGCCGTGGCGTGTGGTCCCGCGGTTCACGCCGCGCGCGATCGCCATCACGCTGCACCTGGTCCTGGTGCTGCTCGCCGTCCAGGACGGCAACCCCGCCGTCGTCGCGACGATGGTCGCCACCGGTCCGCTGTTCGTGTTCGCATACGACGCCGCCGTCCACCGCAGACGTCCGACCCCGGGACTCCTTGCCGGGGCGGCCATCGCGATCGTCGGCATCGCCATCGTCGGGCTCGCGTGACCGGCGCGCCGGGCACTCGCACAGCGGGCTGGCAACGATTGCAGCCGCACGCTACGATCCGCGTACGACTCCCGTCGAGCGCCTGGCGAGACCGTCCCTGGAGGGCCTGATGGAACGACAGCTGATGTATCTCCGGATCTTCCCGGGCACCGAGGCGGAGTACGACAAGCGGCACGCCGAGATCTGGCCCGAGCTCGTCGACGAGATCCAGGCGTCCGGGATCCGGAACTTCAGCGGCTTCCGTCGCGGGACCGATGTCTGGTACTACGCGGAGTGCGAGCCGGACGCCGCGACCGCCTGGGCGACGCACGGCCCCAAGCCGGCCAACCAGCGCTGGAACCGGTACTTCCGGGACGTCATCGCCGAGGCCGCCGACGCGAACGGCAAGGCGATGACGTACGACCAGGTGTTCCGGTCCGACGGTCCGCCGCTCGACGGGCCGTTCGAGCGTGGCTGCTTCAGCCTCGTCATCGACCCGGAGCGGGCCGCCGACTACGAGGCGCTCCACGCGAACCCGTGGCCGGACCTGATCGCGGCGCTCGAGGAGACGGGGTTCCGCAACTACTGCGGGTTCCGGCGCGGCGCCCACGTCGTCTACTACGGCGAGTTCTACCCCGACATGAAGACGTGCTTCGCGAAGATCGGGGAGACCGAGGTCAACGCCCGGTGGGGGACGGCCTTCGAGGGGATCATCACGACGATCACCGACGCGGACGGCAACCTGCTGGTCGCGGACGAGATCTACCACAACGACTGACCCGGCCCGCTGATGGCGATGGCCCCGGTCAGCCCGCGCGTGGCCGTCGTCCACCCGTACTGGACGCTGTGGGAGCACACGGCGGGGCCCACGTTTCGCGCCGACCGCCTCGACCTCGCGCGGCGGGTGGCCACGGCGCTCGGTGACGGGCTGGAGATCGTCGGCGTCGACGACTTCGCGTCGACCGAGGAGGCGGCCGCGCTCGCGCCGAGGTACCGCGACGCGGGCATCGACGTGCTGCTGGTCGTCCAGACGATGGCGGCGCCGTCCGCGTACGCGCTCGCGCTGATCGAGGCGCTGGACGGCGTCCCCGTCGTCGTCTGGGCGGCCCACGAGACCGGGCTCGTCGACGGCTCGTTCGACCACGGCGGGATCACGACCCAGGGGGCGACCGTCGGCGCGCCGATGCTGTCGAACATCCTCGGCCGCCAGGGGCGGCCGTTCGACCTCCTGCTCGGCCGCCTCTCGGACGCGGAGACCGTCGCGCGGGTGCGGCACGCCGTCCGGCTCGCGGCCGTCGCCCGGCGCATCGGCCGATCGCGTCTCGGGCGGGTGGGCGTCCCGCTGCCCGGCTATCTCCACGTCGACGTGCCGGATGACGAGCTGCGCGCGGGGACGGGGATCGAGGTCGTCCGCATCGAGCCGGACGAGCTCGTGGAACGGTATCGAGCTGTCGATGAGGCGCGCGTCGCGGCGCTCGACGCCGAGGTTCGCGCGGGCTGGACGCTCGAGGACGACGTCGACGATGGCGACAGCCTCGCGCGATCGCTCCGGGCGGCGGTCGCGCTCGAGGACCTCGTCGCGGACCATCGGCTGGACGCCGGTGCGTTCAACTGCCACGTCCCGCAGTTCCGCTTCGGCGAGCCCATCGGCATCGCGCCGTGCTGGGCGCTCGGCAGGTCGACGACGGCAGGCGTGCCGTGGACCTGCACGGGCGACATCCTGACGGCGGTCGCGATGCTCGTCACGAAGCGGCTCGGCGGGGCGGCCGTGTACCACGAGATCGAGGCGATCGACTACGCGACCGGCGAGGTCGTCATCGCCAACAGCGGCGAGCACGACCTCGCCTGGCTCGCGCCGGGGGAGCGGCCGCGGCTCCGTCGCAACGGCTGGTTCTGCGGCAAGGACCCGCACTGCGGGGTGTGCGCCGTGCTCGAGCCCGCGGCCGGCCCGGCGACGCTCGTCGGGTTCACGCCGCACCCGGACGCCCGCGGCGGGTTCCGGCTCGTGGCGGCGCGTGGCGAGCTCACCGAACGACGGTTCCCGGAGACCGGGACCGTCAACGGCGCGTTCCGGTTCCGGGACGGCCCGGTCGAGGATGCCTGGGCCCGCTGGGCGAGCGCCGGCGTCAACCATCACAGCTCGGCGACCCCGGGCGACCTCTCCGGCGACGTGGCCACGGTCGCGCGCCACCTGGGCATCGAGGCAGTCATCGTATGAGCACGTCCCTGTCGACCCGGCCGACTGCTGCGGAGACGCTGGCCGACTATCGCGACGTCGATCCGTACCCGCTGTACGAGCGGCTGCGCGAGGCCGGCCCCGTGGTGTGGGACGAGGGGATGCGCGCGTGGCTCGTGCTGACCCACGCCGGCTGCACGTTCGTGGAGCGAAACGAGGAGCTGTTCGCCGAGCCGACCGCCGGGCTGCCGGGAGCCGAGCAGATCGTCGGGGTGCGCGACATCCGCTCGCTCGTGGGCGACGACCACGACGCGATCCACCGGCCGCTCTCGCACTCCTGGCGTCCGGAGCCGGTCCGCCCCTACGGGCCCGGGCTCGTCCGGCCGCTGGTGGCGACGCGGCTCGCCGGGCTCGCGGTGCGCGGAGAGATGGAGCTGTACGCCGACTTCGCGCGGCTGCTGCCGATATCGGTGATCGCGGAGGTGCTCGGCCTGCCGCCCGCGGACCTCCAGACGCTGGACCAGGCGCGCACGTGGATGGAGAGCGTGCTCGCCTGGCGCCACACGTACGGCGAGGACCCGACGCTGCTCCAGGCGGCGATCGAGGCGTCGAAGGCGCTCGAGCCGGCGCTCCTCGACACCGTCCGCGACCGCCGCGACAACCCGCGCGACGACACGATCTCGCTGCTGTGGGCCGCGGGTCGCGAGCGCTTCCTCGACTGGGGCGAGCGCGACGTCCTGGACAACGCGAAGTTCCTGTTCGAGGGCGGCTCGGAGACGACCGCGTTCCTGGTGTGCAACGTCGTCCACCACCTGCTCGCGCTGCCCGCGGACGAGCGGGTGGCCTGGACCGCCTCCTGTCCCACGCTCAACCCGTTCATGGAGGAGACGCTCCGCCACACGACGGTCGTCCACCTCCGCGCCCGCCGTGCCACCCGGGATACCGAGGTCGAGGGCGTGCGGATCGGCGCCGGCGAGCGGGTGATCGCGGTGAACGCGGCGGCGAACCGAGACCCGCTCCGCTGGGGCGACGACGCGGCGGCGTTCGTGCCCAACCGGCCGCGGATGTACGGCCACCTCGCGTTCAACGTCGGGCCCCGGCACTGCGCGGGCTCGCACGTCGCCCGCGTCGAGGTCACCGAGGCGGTGGTGGGTCTGTTCGCCGCGTTCCCCGATCTGGCGCCGGCTCCGGGCGCGACTGCGCCTCGCTCGATGGGGTTCGTCTCGCGCGCCTGGCGACCGCAGCAGCTGGCGTTCACGCCGCGCGACCCCGAGGCCGTCCGCGCCGCGGTCCTCGCGCCACACGTCGACGAGGCGTGACCGCCGTCCGAGGCTAAGGCACGCGCTCCCAGCGGAGCCGCTGCACGCTCAGTCGGCCGCGGAGGACGAACGGGTCCGTGGACAGCTCGAGCGTCCGGCCGTCGTCCTCGAGCGTCACGTGGCGGACCTGCCGGGTGCCGACCCAGTTCGGGAACAGGCTCATCGTCACGTCGTGGACGACGTCCTCGCCCTCCACCGTGAACGTTCCGGAGTAGGCGATGAACGACGTGAACGCCTCGAGCCGCTGCTCGTCCGGTCCGCCGAGCATGTCGCCGCCGTCGATGGGGGAGCGGCCCCTGCGCCCGATCGTCGTGATCATCGTCCCGCCCGGCGTGTAGACGAGGATGCCTTCGGGCGGGTTGCCCATCGGGTGCTGGACGCCGTCGTCGCCGGCCGACGTCCAGGACAGCAGGCGCCAGGTCCCGACCAGGTCGCCGGCGGTGAGCGACGCACGTGTCACGCGGGCACCGGCGCGTCCTCGCGGATGAGGCCCTCCGCCCGCAGCTCCGACCACAGGTCGGCCGGGATCGGGTGCGAGAAGGTCTCGACGTTGCGCCGCGACTGGGCCGCGCTCGCGGCACCGGGGATCACCGACGCGACGTTCGGGTGTCCGAGTGGGAACTGGAGCGCCGCCGCCGCGATCGGCACGCCGTGGCGTGCGCACACGGCCTCGATCCGGGAGACCCGCTCCAGGACGTCGTCCGGCGCCGGCGCGTAGTTGTAGTGCGCCCCGGGCACCGCGCCGGTCGCGAGGATCCCGCTCTGGAACGGCGCGCCGATGACGAACGAGCAGCCGCGCGAGGCCGCGAGCGGGAACTCGTCGTCGAGGATCTCCTGGTGGAGCAGGGTGTAGGGCATCGCGATCAGGAAGAAGTCGAGGTCGAGCAGCTCCAGGAACCGGGTGATCATGCCGCGTTCGTTGACGCCGGCGCCGATCGCCCGGATCTGGCCCGCCTGGCGCAGCTCGTGGATCGCCCGCCAGCCGGACCCGGCCAGCTGCCCGAGGTAGAACTCGCGCTTCGCGCCGGTGCCGTGGTACAGGCTGTCGAGGTCGTGGATGACCGCCATGTCGTAGCGCGTGAGCCCGAGCCGCAGCTGGCTCTGCTCGTACGCGCGCATGATCCCGTCGTACGAGTAGTCGAACACGACCTCCATCGTGTTGCCGCCCGTCCACGGGGCTCGCTCGAACCGCTCGGGCCGGCCCGGCGCGCGGAGCCAGCGACCGATCTTGGTCGACAGCACGAACTCGTCGCGGGGCTTGCCGCGGAGGCCGGCGCCCGTTCGCAGCTCGGACAGCCCGCGGCCGTACCACGGTGCGGTGTCGAAGTACCGGATCCCGGCGTCCCACGCGGTCCGGACCGCGGTGATCGCCTCGATCTCGTCGATGATCGCGTTGAGCTCGCCGATCGACGCACCGCCGAAGCCGAGCTGGGTCACCGCGACCCCGGTGTGACCGATCTCGCGCGTCGCGGTCGGGTCCATCGTCCCTCCTCACGCCCGGCGGTCGTCCCCCGGTGCGATGTGTGCGGAACGCCGCGGCCGGCCGGCAGCCGGCCGCGGCTGGATTGGGTCAGTCCTTGAGCCAGGGCCGCGCGTCGCTTGGCTTGTCCCAGGACGGGATCGGCGCCTGCAGCGGGTCGTCGATCCAGTTGAACTCGCCGTTGATCTCGCCGCCCGCATCCGAGGTCAGGCGGAGGATGAGGTCGACCGCCTTGTGCGGCGGGTCGCCGCCGGTCTCGTCGACCCACTGCGCCCAGCCCGCGTAGTTTTCGGCGATCGGGCCCATCCCGGCCGCCTTGTCCCGGATGTCGGCCCACATGTCCGTCCGCACGTCGCCCGGGTGGATGACGTTCGCGGTCACGCCGCTGCCGGCGATCTCCGCGGCGAGGTGCCGGGTGAACTGGTTGAGCGCCACCTTCGCGGTGCCGTAGGCGCTGTTGAGCGCTCCGGGCGGGTGGAGCGACGCCGCGGACGTGATGTTGACGATGCGGCCCCAGCCCTCGTCCAGCATCCCGGCGAGGAACGCCCGGGTGGTGAGGTACGGCGCGATGCCGTCGATGAGGACGGTCCGGACCCACTCGTGCGGGTCCGTCTCGTGGATCAGGGCGATCGGCCCGAAGATGCCGGCGGCGTTGACGAGGATCGTCGGCACCCCGACCTCGGCACGGACGCGGTCGCCCAGTGCCATCACGGCGTCGACGTCCGAGACGTCGGCCGCCATCGGGATGACGCGCCCGGCGGCGTCGTCCGCGAGCGACCGGGTCTCCTCGAGCTGCGCCTCGCTTCGCGCGACCGCGACGACGGTTGCACCGGCGGCGGCGAGGCCGAGCGCCGCCCCGCGGCCGAGACCTCGGCCCCCGCCCGTCACGACGGCGATGCGGCCCGCCTGGTCAGCCATGACGCTAGCCCTTCGCGCCGGTCTCGAGGTGGAACACCTCGTTGACCGGGCTCGAGTCCACGATCCCGTCCTCGTTGAACTCCATCAGCGGGTCCATGATCGCGCCCCACTTGTCGTGGATCTCCGAGTGCCACAGGCGATCCCAGGCCTCCTCGTCACGGATCTCGGAGTACAGGAACAGCACCGGGTCCTTCTCGAAGATCGTGATCTGGGCGATCCCGTCCTTCTCGATCTGGGCAACCAGCTCGGGCCAGATGTTGTCGTGGTTGCGCTTGTACTCGGCGAGCCCGCCGGGCTTCAGCCGCATCGTGAACGCGCGCCGGATCATCGGGTGTCCTCCTTGTCGAGCGGGGATGGGGGCTCGCTGACCGCCGGGGACGTGCCGGCCGGCAGCTCACCCGTGTTGATGGCGTGGAGCAGGGTTCGCTCGTCGAGGTCCTCGCCCGGTGCCTCCCCGGCGAGCCTGCCGCGGTAGAACACGAGGACGCGGTCGGCGAGGCCGGCGAGCTCGGGCAGCTCGGTCGAGCGGAACAGCACGATGCGGCCCTCGGCGGCGAGGCGCCGGACGAGGAGGTAGATCTCCCGCTTCGCGCCCACGTCGACGCCGCGCGTCGGATCGTCGAGGAGCATCACCCCCGGGGCGATCTCCAGCCACTTGCCGACGACGACCTTCTGCTGGTTGCCACCGGACAGCTGTCCGACGGGCATGCCCGGCCCGTCCGCCCTGATCTGGAGGTTCGCGATCTGGCGCATCGCGGGCGCCGCGAGCTCCGAGCGACGGAGCCACGGCGTGCGCGAGGCGAGCGCCCCGACCGTGACGTGCGCGATGTTCCGCGCGATGGACGAGTCGAGCATGAGGCCCACGTTCCGCCGATCCGCTGGCACGAGTCCGATCCGGCGCCGCGCGGCATCAGTCGGCGAGGCCGGCGCGGAGCCGCCGTCGGGGAACGTGATCGAGCCGCTGGTGGCCCGGCGAGTGCCGAACAGGACGCCCAGCAGCGTCGCGACGCCCGCGCCCTCGAGACCCGCCAGCCCGATGATCTCGCCGGGGCGTGCGGTGAAGGTGATGCCGTGGAGCTCGCCCTCCACGACGACGTCGCGGACCTCGATGCCGCGCGCGCGGGCGCCGGTGGCCGGTGCCAGGGACGTGTCGGGCCGCGGCGGGAACAGGTGCTCCTGCGTGGTGCCGATCATGTGGCGCACGACCTCGGGGATCGACGTCGCGTCACGTGCCTCCTCGAATACCGCGCGGCCGTTTCGCACGACCGTGATCCGGTCGGCGATCGCGAACACCTCCTCCAGGCGGTGGGAGACGTAGAGCACCGTGATCCCGGCGGCCGACAGCTCGCGCAGGATCGCGAACAGGCGGGTCGTCTCACGTTCGTTCAGCGCGGAGTTGGGCTCGTCGAGGATCAGGACGTCGGGTCGCTCGACCAGGAGCCGGCTCAGCTCGACGAGCTGACGCTCCCCGATCCCGAGAAGTCGGACGGGGGTCGATGGGTCGACGTCGAGGCCCATCCGGGCGAGCACGGGAGCGGCGCGCGCGACCATGGCGGCCGTATCGACCAGCCCGAAGCGCGTCGGCTCCTGGTCGACGAACAGGTTGGCGAGGATCGAGCGCTCAGGGAAGAGGCTCAGCTCCTGGTAGACGATGCCGATCCCGTGGCGCCTCGCCACCATCGGCGTCGCGAGGTCCACGGCGCTGCCACGGACGCGAATCTCCCCGGTGTCCGGCCGGACGGCGCCCGCCAGCGCCTTCATCAGGGTCGACTTGCCGGCGCCGTTCTCGCCGACGATCGCGTGGATCGTGCCTGCCCGGACGACCAGGTCGACGCCGTCCAGCGCGACGATGCCGCCGTACTGCTTGCGCAGCCCGGCGACCTCGATGAGGGGTGCCGCGGTCGGGGACGGGCGAGGCCCGTCCCCGGTCATCGGCTCGGCGCGGTGTGTCAGCGTCACGGCGCGCCTTCGGTCAGCCCGTCGCCGGGCCTACTTGGACTCGTTCGCGATGGGCTCGACGAGCGAGGTCCAGTTCGCGATCTGGTTCTCGATGAGCGGCTGGTAGTACTCCTTGGTCTTCTCGGGCGACGCCGCGAGGGCCTCGAGCTCGGCGAAGGTCAGCGGCGGGAGGTTGTAGGGCTCGGTGACACTGTCGGCCGTCACGATCTCCGTGCCGGCGTCGAGGAAGCCGCCCTGGGAGAGGTCGACGGTGGTGTTCTTGCGGACGGTGTCGGCCAGCATCTTCACCGGCAGGTAGCCCTGCATGAACGGCGTCTGGCCGAGGCTGACGTACGCGTTGCCGGCCTTGATCTCGGCGAGGTTCTCGGCCGTCAGGTCGTAGCCGCCGGACACGAACGGCTTGTCCGCGTTGGCGGCCTGGAGCTTGCCGAGGCTCGCGATGTCCGGGGCGCACAGGCCGACGAGGGCCTTCGCGTCCGGGTTCGCCGCGAGCAGCGCCTCCCAGGCGGCGTAGTTCTCGTTGGCGGCGACCTTGACGTCGAAGGGGCCGAGAATCTCGATCCCGGCGGCCTTCTTCAGTGACTCGGTCGCGCCCTTGGCCCGGTTCTCGAGCACGGGGAAGCCGGGGAAGCAGTTGCCGAGGATCACCTTGCCGGTCGCGCTCTCGCCACCCAGCTTCTCCAGGACCTTCGCGCCGAGGATGCGGCCCGACTCGACCGACCGCTCGCCGACGTAGGGCGCCTTGACGCTGTCGACGAGCAGGTTGAACTGGACGATCGGGACACCGGAATCGACGATGTCGTTGAGGCCCGTGGCCATCGACTCGCCCGGCACCGATGTCGCGATGCCCTGTGCGCCCGCGGCGACGAGGCTCTGGACGGCCTTGAGCTGCGCGTCGGCATCGCCACCCTCGGGTCCGGTGACCTGGAGGTCGACATTCAGGTCCGCCGCGGCAGCGTTGGCGCCGTCGATGATCTGCTGGATGAACGGGTTGCCGATGACGTGGGTCACGAACCCGAGCTTGATCCGTTCGGCATTGGGATCCGCGCTGGCCGGCGCCGAGGACGCCGGCGCCTCGCTGGCGACGGCCTCCTGGCTCGGGGCGGCCGCGGACGGCGCGCTCGAGGCTGCGGAGCCGCCGCACGCCGCGACGACGATCGCGACCACGGCCGGGAATGCAAGCAATCTGCGTCTGTTCACGGGTTCAGGCTCCTCCTCGTCTCGCGAGCGTCCGGGATCCGCCGCCGGGAATCTCCCGCCGGTCCGTGCGCTGCCGTGGCAGGCCGCCCGGTCCTCGCTCCCTCACAGGGCATCGGTGACCGTCCGCTGGCGCCGTTCACGCTGCCGCCGGACGAGCTGGTCGACGGCGACCGCGACGATGATCACGGCGCCCGTCACGAAGGTGCTCCACTTCACGTCCACGCCGAGGAACAGGATCCCCGTCGTGATGACCTGGATGATCAGGGCGCCGATGACGGCCCCGAGGATGGTCCCGCGGCCGCCGGACAGCGGAGTCCCGCCGATGATCACGGCGGCGACGACGGGGAGGAGGTAGTCACCGCCCGTCACCGGGTCGATGGCCTGTCGGAAGCCGAGGAACAGCGAGCCCGTCAGACCCGCGATCAGCCCCATGAGGACGAGCACCTGGACTCGCGTCCGCTCGATCGGGATGCCCGCGAGGCGGGCCGCCTCGGGGTTGGAGCCCATGGCCTGGACCCGGTACCCGAACCGGGTGTGGTGCAGCAGCACGTGCATCACCACCGCCAGCGCCATGAACACGATGGCCACGGTCGGGATCACCCCGAAGACCTTGACCTGGAGCAGCTGGAACAGCAGCGACGCCTTGTCGGGCGGGACGACGGCGCGCGACTCGTTGACCACGAGCGACAGGCCGCGGTAGGCCGACAGCGTCCCCAGCGTGATGATGATCACCGGGATCCGCAGGCGGGTCGCCAGGAAGCCGTTCACGAACCCCAGCAGCCCGCCGAACAGGACGCCGATGATCAGCCCGACGAACGGGTCGACGCCGGCGACCATCGCCGTGGCCGCGATGACCGCCGAGAAGTTGAACATCCAGCCGACGGAAAGGTCGATGTCGCGGATCACGACGACGAACACCATCCCGATGGCCAGCATTCCGATGAATGCGGCGCCGGAGAGCTGCTGGAGGAGCGTCGTCGGCTGGAGGAAGGCCGGGCGCAGGACGCCGACGATCGCGACCAGGACGATCAGCGCAACGATCACGCCCGTCTCGTCGGGGAGCGACCGGCGGCGCTTCCTCGCCGGCGTCTCGGCCGGGCTGAGGGCGGGATCGGGCGCGATTGCCGGACTGGTCACGAGCCCCTCGACACCGTAGCGAGACGAAATCGGTACGATGCGGTACATCGATACACCGCGCTGGAAACGATAACAGCCGTGCGAGGCGTGTCAAGAGCGATCAGGATCGGCGGATGGCAACGCTGAAGGACGTCGCGGCACGAGCGGAAGTCAGCGTCGCGACGGCCGCGCGCGTGCTCCGCGCCGATCCGGCGCTCGTCGTGCGACCGGAGACCCGGGCGCGCGTCCAGGCCGCGGCATCGGCGCTGTCCTACCGGCCAAACGGCGCCGCACGAGGACTGCGGACGCGGCGCAGCGGCACCCTCGCCGTGTTCCTTCCCGACCCCCAGAACGTCATGTGGCTCGAGATGCTGCGGGGTGTCGAGCGTGCGGCGGCCGCGCGGGACTACCTCGTCGTCGTCGCGGATGCCCACGGCCCCACCCTCGATCCGGAGCAGCTCGGCCGGCTCGTCCTCGAGCGCCGCGTGGACGGGATGCTCGTCGCGTTCGCCCGTGTCCACGACGAGCTCGTCGACCAGATCGCGTCGGAGGCGCTCCCGTTCGTCGCGGTCAACAGCCAGACGGGCACCGTCGCCGGCTCGGTGACGATGGACGACGCCGAAGGCAGCCGGCTCGCGGTGCGTCACCTCGTCGCGCTGGGACACCGGCGCGTCGGGTTCCTCGGGGGGCGTCGCGACACCGACGTCGGCCGCCGGCGCGAGGCCGGCTACCGGGATGCGATGGCCGAAGCAGGGCTGCCAGTCCGCGATGCGTGGGTGCGCGCGGGCGACTTCACGGAACGGACCTCCGCCGCGCTCGGCGCAGAGCTGCTCGCGCTGCCCGGGGACGAACGACCGACCGCGGTCTACACCGTGAGCCTGCCGACTGCGCTGGGCCTGCTCACGGCGGCTCGATCCGCCGGCGTCCGCGTGCCGACGGACGTGTCGATCGTCACGATGGACGACCATCCGCTGCTCGACCACCTCGACCCGCCGCTGACCGCCGTCCGGATGCCGATGAGCCGGATGGGCGAGCTCGCGACCGCGATGCTGGTCGAGGCGATCAGCGGCAAGCCGATCGCCCAGGAGGTCGTCCCGGACGCGCCGGAGCTCGTCGTCCGGGCCTCGGCGACCGCGCCCAGGGCAGACGGGATCAGGTCGTCAGCACGGTCCGGAAGCCCCGGCCGGCCTTGAGGTCCTCGAGCGCGTCGTTCGCCTCGTCGAGCGGCCGGACGTTGTCCACAAGGTGTTCGACCCGGAGCGTCCCGTCGAGATAGAGCCCGATCGCGTCGCGGATGTCGTCCGGGACGAAGCCGCGCGAACCCAGCACCGACAGCTCACGCCAGAAGATGTCGACCGCGCGAGCCCGGAACTGGTCGAGCGAGCTGCCGATCAGGACGACCCGGCCGCCCGGCCCGCCCATCGCGATCGCCTGCTCGTCGACCGCGGCCGAGCCCACGCACTGGATCACCACGTCCGCGCCGTACCCGCCCGCGATCTCGCGCACGGTGGCCACGACGTCGCCCTCGTCCGCCGCCACCGTCTCGTCCGCGCCCAGCCTCCGCGCGAGGGCCAGCTTCGCCTCCGACCGTGTCACGGCGATGACCCGCGCACCCATCGCCTTGCCCAGCTGGACGGCGTTGGAGCCCAGCCCGCCGACCCCGAGGACCACCAGCGTCTCCCCGGGCTGCAGCCTCGCGACGCGCTTGAGGCCGTGGAGCGGCGTCGCCACCGCGTCGGTGAGGACGGCCAGGACCTCCGGGGGGACGGGGGAGGGCGGGCGGACCAGTGCCTCGACCGGCCGGATCACGAACTCGGCGAACGCGCCGTCCACGTCGACGCCCATGCGGGTCACGTGCGGGCTGATGTTCGGCCGGCCGCGGGCCGCCCACGGGTCGCCGGCCGGCACCGTGATGTAGTACAGCGCGACCTGCTCGCCGACCGCGACCGCCGTCACCCCGTCGCCGAGCGCATCCACCACGCCGGCGGCCTCGTGGCCGGGGATCACCGGCCACGTCACGGCGTCACCGAACCCGCCCTTCTGCAGGAACACGTCCGAGCCGCACACGCCGCATGCCTGGACGCGAACCCGGACCTCTCCGGGCCCGGGCTCGGGTACGGGCCGGTCGACGAGCCGCAGCGGCGCGCCCGGCGCCGCGATCTCCGCGGCGCGCATCGTGGTCACGCGGCCTCAGTACATCAGGAAGCCGCCGGAGGCGTTGATCGTGGACCCGGTGATGTACTTCGCGTGGTCGGACGCGAGGAACACGACCGGCCCGGCCATCTCGGCGGGCTCCGCGACGTATCCGAGCGGCGTCTGCTTCTTCATCCCCTCGTAGACCTCCGGGGATAGGCCCGTGAGCAGCATCGGGGTGTTGACCTGGCCCGGCGACACGCAGTTCACCGTGATCTGGTGGGGGCCGAACGTGCGGGCGAGGCCGCGGCACATCGAGGTCACGCCGCCCTTCGTGGCCGCATAGGCGACCGAGCCGCCGAACCCGCCGGTCCACCACCCCTGCGAGCTGAACAGGATGATCCGGCCGCCCTGGCCCTGTTCGATCATCGCGTCGCCGGCCGCCCTCGCGAGGAAGAACGCGGCCTTGAGATTCACGTCGTGCTGGAAGTCCCAGTCGTCCTCGGTCACCTCGTCGAGCGAGCCCTTTCGCCGCAGCACCGCGGCGAGGTTGGCGAGGACGTACAGGTTGCCCAGCTCCGCGCGGGCTCGCGCGACGAGCGCCGGATGCGAGCCGATGTCACGGAGGTCAGCCGCGACACCGACGTGGCCGCTTCCCTCCAGTCCCGCGACGACCTCGTCGACCTTCGCCTGGTCCACGTCCACGGCCATCACCCGCGCCCCCGTCGTGGCGAACGCCTCGGTGACCGCGCGGCCGATGCCGCCGGCGGCCCCCGTGACGATGACGCCCTTCCCCTCCAGGCCTGCGCCGACGCTCCAGCTCATCGTTGCCTCCCTGCGTGTGCGGTATGTCCGTGACGGGAGTTGGTCAGGCCCTGCCGAGGACCTTCTCGCTGCGGTAGCGGTCGACGACCTCGTCGATGACCTCGATCCCCAGGCCGGGCTTCGTCGGCGGGGTGAACCAGCCGTCCTCGTGCGCGATCGGCTCCGTGACGAGCTCGTGCTGCATCGGGTTGGTGAGCGGCTTGACCTCGATGAGCTTGAACGCCGGCGAGCTGAAGCTCATCGCGTGGCTCGCGGCGGTCACGATCGCCGACGACCAGCAATGGGCGTTCGCCTGGCGGCGGTAGAACTCGATCCGCTCGGACGCCCGCTTGAAGCCCGTCAGGCCCTCGGCGCGCCCGGGGTCGATGCCCACGACATCGACCGTGCCCGTGCCGAGCACGCGCTCGAAGCCGTCGAGGTTCCACTCCTTCTCGCCGTACGCGATGAGCGCGGTCGTCTTCGAGCGGAGGTTCGCGTATCCCTCCGGATCCCAGGCGCCCAGCGGCTCCTCGATCCAGTGGAGGTTGTACTCGTCGAACGCCTGGACCCGACGGACCGCGGTCGTGACGTCCCACTTCACGTTCCAGCCGCAGTCGATCATGATCATCTGGTCGTCGCCGAGGCCCGCCCGCATCTTGCGGATGTACTCGACGTCGCGATCGTGCTCGTAGCCGAGCCGCGCGTTGCCCCGCTTGCCGAAGCCCACCTTCACGCCGTGGAGCCCGGGCGCGACCCACTCCTGGGCCTCCTCGACCATCCGGTCGATGTCCTCGTAGTGCGCGTGGCACGACGCGACGGCCGGGAGCCGCTCGTGGACCGCGCCGCCGAGCAGCTGGAGCACGGGCACGTTGAGCAGCTTGCCCTTGATGTCCCACAGGGCGATGTCGATCGCCGCGACCGCGTACGAGGCGATCCCGCCGCCGTAGCCGTACCACCACGCCTGGTCGCGGAGCGAGTGCCAGATCGCCACGTTGTCCAGCGGGTCCTTGCCGACGACCCGCTCCGACATGCCCTCGATGATCGCCTTGACCGCGAAGTTGGCCTCCGGGAACTGGGTGATGGACTCGCCCCAGCCCACGACGCCGTCGTCGGTGGTGATCTTCACGAGGCACAGGTGCCGCAGGGCGTTGAAGTCGTTCGGCTCCGGGTAGGACACCGGGATGGCTTCGACGGTCGCGACCTTGCTCACCGGGTACCTCCGAGGGGACTGCGTGACGGGTTGCGGTCGGGGAGCGGCTGCGGTAGCGTAACCGTACCCACAAACGTTTCCACCCGGCGGCATCGTAGCGGCGGCCCGTCACCGCCGTCAACGGAGCCGGCGAGGGGAACGGGCCGCACCATCGCCCAAACCCGGGCGGCACCGAAAGGGGTCAGGCGCACATGGCGAAGCTCCGCCTCGGCGTGATCGGGGCCGGATCCTGGACGGTCTCCTCGCACCTGCCGAACCTGCAGCGGCACGCCGACGAGGTCGAGTTCACGATCGTGAACCGCCGCAACCCGGAGCTGCTCACGAAGATCAGGAACAACTTCGGCTTCAAGGACGCGACCACCGACTGGCAGGACGTCATCGACGCGAAGCCCGACATCGTCGTCGTCGGGAGCCCGCCCGGATACCACCACGTCCAGACGAAGGCCGCGCTCGAGGCCGGCGCGCACGTGATGTGCGAGAAGCCGTTCACGATCGACCCGGCCGATGCCTGGGACCTCGACGCCACGGCGCAGCGAACCGGCAAGGCACTGATCCTGAGCTACGGCTGGAACTACCGGCCGATGGTGGTCCAGGCCCATCGGATGATGCAGGACGAGGGCGGCGTCGGCGAGATCGAGCACGTCGCGCTGCACATGGATTCCGTGACCCGCGAGCTCCTGTCCGAGACCGGCGCCTATCCGCAGTCGGCGCCTGAGTACATCCCGCAGCCGGACACGTGGTCCCGGCCCGAGACGTCGGGCGGCGGCTACGGCCAGGCGCAGCTCACCCACCTCCTCGGCGTGTCGCTGTGGATCACCGGGCTCCGCGGCAAGGAGGTGTTCGCGCTGATGTCGGCGCCCCTCGGCGCGAAGGTCGAGCTCCACGACGCGGTGGCGCTCCGCTACACGAACGGCGCGATCGGGACGATGAGCGGCGCCTCGAGCCACCTCGGCGGGGCGAACAACCGGCACGCGGTCGAGGTGCGCGTCGTCGGCTCGACCGGGATGTTCCACCTCGACCTGCGCGAGAACCTGCTGTGGCGGTATCGCAGCCCGGAGGACGATGTCCGCGTGCCGCTCGAGGCGGACGCCGGGCTGTACGACTGCCAGGGCCCGATCGACGCGCTCGTGGAGGCCGGCATGGGCCGGCCGTTCGCGAACAACTCGCCGGCCGAGCTCGGAGCGCGGACGGTCGAGATCCTCGACGCCGCCTATCGCAGCGCGGACAGCGGCGTCCTGGAGCAGGTGAAGACCGCCTGATCCTTGCGACGGCCGACCGCATGGTCGCCGCCACGACGCCGAACATCTCGCCGCGGGCGCCGGACCGTGCCCGGCGCCGGCGCATCCTCCTCCATCCCCAGCACGACTCAGCGAGGACCTCGTGGGCCACGTCACCGGCTACTTCCACGGCGGCATCACCGTCAGCGACATGGAGCGGTCGCTCGCGTTCTACCGCGACGGCCTCGAGCTCGAGATGGAGTTCGACCGGATCCTCGACGCGCCGTACCTGCGCGAGGTCCTGAACCTCGAGTTCGACCACATCCGGTGCGTGTACTTCCGTGTCCCCGGCGGCGGCTTCGTGGAGCTGCTCGAGTACCACGGGATCGAGCAGCTGTCGGCGGCGTCCCGGCCGTGCGACTACGGCGCCGGCCACCTCGCGCTGTACGTCGACGATGTCCAGGCGCTGTATGACCGGCTCGTCGGCCTCGGGTTCCGGGCCCGCCATGACGGCATCACCTACCTCACCGCGGGGCCGAACGCCGGCGCGAAGAGCGCGTACGTGGCCGACCCGGATGGGTATTACGTCGAGCTGTTCCAGAAGCCGGACCCGAAGCCCGACGCGGCGGCGGCCGGGTGAACGCGCCGCAACCCGCGGCGAGCGGCGAGGCGGCGGGCCGGCTGGCCGTCGTCACGGGCGCCGCGAGCGGGATCGGGCAGGCGACGGCGCTGCGGCTCCTCGCCGAGGGCGCCCGCGTCCTCGCCGTCGACATCAATGAGCCCGGCCTCGCCCGCGTGGTGGACGCCGGTGCGACACCGCTCGCCGCGGATCTGTCCACCGAGCAAGGGCGGGCGTCGGTGATCGAGGCGGGCCAGGGGGTGCACTACCTCGTCAACGCCGCCGGGATCCTGTTCGTCAAGCCGATCTGGGACGTGGGCCTGGACGAGTGGAAGCGGATCTGGGCGGTCAACGTCGACTCCATGTTCTTCCTGTGCCAGGGGATCGGGCGGTCGATGCCCGAGGGCGGCGCCATCGTCAACCTGTCGTCGAGCTCCGCAAAGGCCGCCGGGACCGTCGAGGTCGCCCCGTACTCGATGACCAAGACGGCGGCGCTCGGCGTCACCCGCTCGTTCGCGTATGCGCTCGCGCCGCGCGGCGTCCGGGTCAACGCGATCCTGCCCGGCATCGTGGACACCCCCATGCAGGACGCGGTCCTGGAGTCGGTGGCGCCGCTGCGCGGCCTCGACGCAGCGGAGCTGTCCGCCGCGCGCCTGAAGACCGTCCCGCTCGGGCGCAGCGCCTCCGCCGAGGAGTGCGCTGGCGTGATCTGGTTCCTGCTGTCCGACGCCGCCGCCTACATGACGGGGCAGGGGATCAACTTCACCGGCGGCCTGGTGATGCTCTAGCGGGGAGCCCATGGACGCCGAGACGATCCTCACCGGCCGCCCCGCCGCCCCCGCGCCGCGGCTCCTGCGCGCGGGCCCCGTGCTCGTCGAGCTCGACGGCGCCGACCTGCGGGCGGTGCGGGTCGGCGATGCCGAGCTCGTCCAGCGCGTGTACATGGCGGTCCGGGACGCGCCGTGGAACACGATCCCCGGCGTGTTCTCGGACTGGAGCGTGCGCGAGGACGACGACGCGTTCCTCGTGACGTTCGCCGCCCGTCACACGCACGAGGCGATCGACCTGCGCTGGACGGGCCGGATCGACGGGGCCGCGGACGGGACGATCCGATACGAGATGGACGCCGTCTGTCACGGCGTGTTCGAGTACTCGAAGATCGGCTTCAACGTGCACCACGCGCTCGACGGCAGCGTGGGGCACAGGTATCGGATCGTCGACGCGGAGGGCCGAAGCCGCGACGGTGCACTCCCCGACGAGATCGACCCGCAGCGGATCGTGGACGGGAAGCTGTCGGGGATGTTCGAGCCGTACCGCGAGATCGCGATCGAGGTCCGGGATGGCCTGGAGGCGGTCGTCTCGCTCGAAGGCGACCTGCTCGAGCTCCAGGACCACCGCAACTGGGCCGATGCGAACTTCAAGTCCTACGCGACGCCGCTCGCGCTCGGGTTCCCGTTCACGTCCAGGGACGGCCAGCGGATACGCCAGGTGCTGACGATCTCATTTCGGGGCACCCCCCGGCCCGCGCCGGCGCCCGGCCCCGTCCGGATCGAGGTGGGGGAGCGGCTGGGCCGGATGCCGGCGATCGGCCTCGGACAGGCGAGCCACGGTGAGCGGCTCACGGCGCGTGAGGCGGCCCTGATCGCGGCGGCGCGGCCGGCACACCTGCGTGTCGACGTGGTGGCGGCCGACCCGTCCGACCTCGCCACGCTCGACCGCGCGGTCGCCGACGCCGAGGCGATCGGCGTTCCGCTCGAGCTCGCCGTCCATGCCAACGACGCCGATGGCGAGGCGCTCGCGGCGCTGGCGGCGCGCCTCCGCACGACACCCGTCGCGGTGGCGCGCGTCCTCGTCTATCAGCGCATCGCCGGCTACAGCGCGATGTCCGGGTGCACGCCGGGCACCACCGTCGCCCTCGTGCGCCGGCACCTCGAGCCGGTGACCGGCCCCGTGCCGTTCGCGGGAGGCACGAACCAGGCGTTCAGCGACATCAACCGCGACCGCCCGACGGACCCGGCGATCGGCGCGGTCTGCTTCTCGCTGTGTCCAACGGTCCACGCCGCCGACGATCGGTCGATCGTCGAGAACGTCGCCGGGGCGGCCGAGGTCGTCCGGATGGCGGCGACGTTCGCGGACGGCCGCCCGATCGTCGTCAGCCCGGTCACGATCGCGACCAGGAACGGCCCCTACCCGGCCGGTCCGCAGGCGCCGGGCGGGTTGCCGCCGGCGGTCGACGTCCGCCAGGCGTCGCTGCTCGGGGCCGCGTGGACAGCCGCCACCCTCGGGCGGCTGGCGCAGGCCGGCGCGTCGAGCGTCACCTGGTACGAGACGAGCGGCTGGCGCGGGATCGTCGAGCGTGACGATGGGTCACCGCATCCGGCGTTCCCGTCCGTGCCCGGCCAGGCATTCCCGCTGTACCACGTCCTCGCCGACGCCGGTGAGTGGGCAGGTGCAGCCGTCCGGCGCACGCGATCCTCGGCGCCGCTCGCCGCGGACGCGTTCGCGGTCGACGGCGGCGATGGCCTCCACGCGCTCGTCGCGAACCTCCGGCCGGAACCCGTCGTCGTCGACCTGGCCGGCATCCCCGGGACATCGGCGACCGTCCGCGTGCTCGACCAGCTGTCGGCGAGCCGCGCGACGGCCGACCCTGCAGGGTGGCGCGCTGCACCCGCGGAGCCGCGGACGGCGGTCGACGGCGCGCTCCGCGTGGAGCTCTCGCCGTACACGGTCGCGCGGGTCGACGCCGGCTAGTCGAGGGCGCGGGCGGCGATCGATCAGGCGCGCTGGGGCGCCGCCACCGACCCGCGCGGCGTGAACACCGTCGCGAGCACGACGGTCTCGGGCGGACCGGGGTGCTCGCCGAGCCGTCGCAGCAGCAGGTCCGCGGCCGTCCGGCCGAGCCCCACCGTGTCGCGGGTGATCGTCGCGATCGGCGGCCGGTAGAGCTCGCTCAGCGGCACGTCGTCGCAGGTGACGAGCGAGACGTCGTCGGGGACCCGGAGCCCCGATTCGTTCAGGACGCGCAGGCAGCCGATGAGCAGCTGGTTCCCGCCGGCGATGATCGCGGTGGGCCGGTTCGGGCCGGCGAGCAGCGACCGGGCGGCGACCTCCCCGTGCTCACGCGAGAACGAGCCGGGGAGATACACCCCCTCGACGGCGCCGTTGGTCTCGGCGATCACGTTCTGCATGCCCTTGATCCGCTGCCGGCCGGGGAGCTGCTCGACGGACCCGGTGATCAGCGCGATCCGGCGATGCCCCAGGCCGATCAGGTGGCGCACGGCCGCCTCCATGCCCGCGGTGTGGTCGTTGAACACCGCGCTCGCCCCGATGCCGTCGGGCAGCTCGCGATCGACCAGGGCGACCGGGACGTTGGCGGCCTCGATCGCCTCCACGGTGGGCGAGTGCGTCTCGCTGGCGAGGGACAGGATCATCCCGTCCACCCGGCGGCTCTGGAAGAACCGGATGTGGGCGGCGTCGAGTGCCGGGTCGTTCTCGGAGTTCATGAGCAGGAGCGAGTAGCCGGCCCCCCGCATCTCCGCCTCCGCCCCCAGGACGATATCCGCCATCAGCGGGTTCGAGATGTCGGCCAGGACGAACCCGACCGACAGCGTCTGACCGCGGCGGAGGCTCTGGGCGAGGAAGTCGGGCTCGTACTCGAGCTGCGCGACTGCGTCGAGGACCCGCTCCTTCATCTCGGAGCTCACGTCGGGATGTCCCGACAGGACCCGTGACACCGATGAGATGGCGACGTCCGCGAGCTCCGCGACCTCGCGCATGCTCGCCCGCCGTCGGCGGACGGCTCCCCCCACGTCGTCGGGCATCTGCCTCCCTCCCGGGCATGTCATCGCGCCGTTCCAGCAACGATTTCAGCGGACGGTACCACAGCGTGTTGGCCCCGATTCGTCCAGAAATCAAGGCCGCGGGGACGGCGTGCGGTACTGGTTCGCGTGAAGGACGCAATCCTTTCCAGTAACGTTGACATCGACTCTCGCTGGAAACGATACTGACGCCCCGGCCGTCACCGGCACCGGGGTTCGTGAGGAGGAGCACACGATGCGGATCGGTTCTCGAGGGGCGGTCACCCTGGCCGCTGCGGCCTCGTTGCTCGTGGCGGCCTGCGGCGGCGCGGCGCCGGCCACGACCGCCCCCAGCGCGGCGCCCAGCGCCGCCCCGTCGGAGTCGAGCGCGAGCGGCTCGCCGGCCGCGGAGGGCCTGCCGTACACCGGCACCCTGAAGGACGGTTCGACGTTCACGCTGAACCCGCGCGTCGCCGACAAGCTCGCCAAGGGCGAGCCCATCAACTACGTCTTCTCGTACGGCTCCACGGCCATCCCGCTGTTCTCGCCGCAGTACAAGGCAGGCTACGAGCGGACGCTGCCCGAGGCGCAGAAGATCCTGCCGATGAACGGCCAGGCGATCGCGCCGTCGTCCGCGGTCCAGGACATCAACGAGCAGATCGCGCAGATCGACGCGCTGTTCAAGGCCGACCAGATCGACTGCCTCTCGGTCCAGTCGACCGGCACCGACGCGTTCACCAAGATCGTGAACGACATCATGGCGACGGGCATCCCGGTGTTCACCGTCGGCGTGGAGTCGAACGGCAACGAGTTCACGAACTTCACCCAGATCTCGACGAAGGAGGGCCGCCAGGCGGCCGGGATCATCGTCGACTACATGAAGAAGAACAACCTCGACTTCAAGACCTTCGCGGTCTCCGGCGGCGACCCGACCCAGAACTGGGCCCAGGGCCGGATGCAGGGGTTCATCGACGGGATCAAGGAGGCGATCCCGGACGCGAAGTTCGTCAACGACGCCAGCACCGCGCTCAACGTGACCTACGACCCGGCCAGCGCGTACGACGCGTACAAGGCGTTCATCCAGGGCAACCCCGACGTCCAGGTCATCGAGAACGTCGACATCTCCGCCGAGCACGCCGCCCGCGCGATCGCGGACTCCGGCAACACCGGCAAGATGTACGCGTTCGGCTGGAACCTCTCGGTCGGGCAGCTCGACGCGATCGACGCCGGCACCCAGATCGTCGCGCTCGACCAGCAGTGGGGCGAGCAGGCGGGCTTCGGCGCCCTGGCCTGCGCGAACCTGCTCAAGGACGGCACGGTCCTGCCGAACAGCCAGGAGCTGAAGCCGGTGACCAAGGAGAACTCCGCCGCGGCACGCGAGGAGTTCATGAAGATCGCCGGCAGCTGACCCGTCGCGAACTGCGCTCGGGCCGGGTGCGAGGACACGCCTCGCCCCGGCCCGACGTCGTTCCCGAAGCCCGAGGAGTCCGGATGGCAACGCATCTCGAGTGGTCGGACGCGATCGGCAAGCGCGTCCGGAGCGGCGACTGGGCCGACCAGGCGATCTCGACGGTCACCAGGATCGAGGAGGAGCTCGAGGCCGCGGGCGACGACTTCGGGCTGGCCGCCGGGCGGCGGGAGAACGCCGCCCAGCTCGTCGACTACTTCATGGAGGAGGCGAAGGTCGTCTACGTCATCTACAAGGTGTGGACGGCGGGCTTCGTCGACTGGCTGCGCGCACAGGGGGTCACGGACGAGGAGCTCGACGCGGAGGTCGATCGGCTGCGCCGGCTCCTCGCGTACCCGGACGGTCAGCCGCTCGACCGCGAGGCGCGCTGGGACGCGCTGGGTCTCCGCGCCGGCCGCCTCGCGAACGGGATCCGGAGCTACGACCTGCCCGTCGCGGCCGCCCGGGCGGAGCTCGACGGCATCACCGAGGACTGGCGCCGCCTCCACGACCGCTCCGCGGACCTGATGGCCGGGATCCTCGCCTACGTCGTGAAGCGCTTCGGCGAGCCCGCCCTCGAGACCTGCTACCGCGCGATCATGGAGCCGTACCTCCAGGAGCGGTACATGGTGTTCGACACCAACAAGACCCCGTACGAGGACACGCTGGACCGGAACCTGTACATCAGCCTCGAGGCGATGCGCGGCCACCTCGTGGGGCCGGGCCGCCGCGGCGACATCGAGCTGGTCGAGGAGGAGGACCGCTGGCTGATCCGGTTCGACCCGTGCGGCTCCGGCGGCCGGATCCTGCGCGGCGACCCGATCGAGGGAACCGGCTCGCGCGTCCTCGCCCCGTACGACTTCGGCGTCCTCGAGAACGCCTACCCGTGGACGTGGGGCGAGACCGGCGTCTGCCATTACTGCGCGCACTGCAACATCGCGCTGTCGACGATCCCCGCCGAACGCTGGGGCCACCCCGTCCGGACCGTCGACCCGCCGCTGTGGCGCGGCCCCGACGACGAGGCGACCAACCGCAAGTGCCAGTGGACCGTCTGGAAGACGCTCGAGGCGATCCCGGAGCGGGAGTACGAGCGGATCGGGCGGACGAAGCCGCAGCTCCCGGTCATCCAGCCCGGGGCCCAGCAGCAGGGAGAGGCATCGGCATGAGCTTCGAAGGACGGCGCGCCATCGTCACGGGTGCGTCGAGCGGCATCGGCAAGGCGGTCGCGCTCCACCTCCTGGGCGAGGGGGCGATCGTGACCGCGGTCGACGTCAACGAGGCCGGCCTCGAGGAGGCGCGGGCGGCCAGGGCGGAGATCCTCGCCACGGACCTCAGCGACGAGTCCGGGCGGGCGCCGGTCGTCGCGCTTGCCGAGGCCAACCCGACGCACTACCTCGTCAACGCGGCCGGGATCCTCGGCCTCAAGCCGATCTGGGACGTCACGCAGGCGGACTTCCGGCGGATCTTCGCCGTCAACCTCGAGTCCACCTGGTTCCTGTGCCGGGACGTCGGCCGGCGCCTCGTCGAGGGTGGCGCGATCGTCAACTTCTCCTCGCCGTCGGCCCGCTGGGCCTACACGCTGGAGACCGCCCCGTACAGCGCGACGAAGACCGCGATCCAGGGCGCCACGCGCACCTTCGCGGTCGCGCACGCGCCGCGCAAGGTCCGCGTCAACGCGATCTCACCCGGCATCACCGACACCCCGATGCAGGAGACCGTGCTGCGCGAGGCATCGGCGCTGCGCGGCCAGACCTACGAGGAGCTGAGCCAGGAGCGGCTGAAGCTCGTCCCGCTCAAGCGGTCCGCGCCGCCGGAGGAGATGGCCGGCGTCGTCGCGTGGATGCTGTCCGACACGGCGGCCTACCTGACCGGTCAGACGATCTACGTCGACGGCGGCTACATCATGTCGTCCTGACGACCGCGCGAGGGGCGAGCCACCACCGGCGCGCCCGACCGTCCCCATCCCCCGAACAAGGAGCATTCCCGGGATGACCGACAACCAGGGCGCGGTCCGCCAGGGTGCGGCGTCACCCGCCGCCATGTCCAACCGCGCGCTCGCGGCGGGCCTCCGGGTGGGTGGCATCGTCATCGCGATCGCCGTCGTGATCATCGTGTTCACGGTGATCGCGAAGCCGAACACCTTCTTCACGATCACCAACGCGCTCGGCGTCATGCGCTCGATGAGCACGATCGCGATCGTCGCGCTCGGGCTGACGCTGGTGATCGTCGTCGGCGAGATCGACCTCTCGTTCGGGTACGTGTACGGCCTCGCGTCGATCCTGATCGGGGTCGCGTGGGTCGTGTGGGGGTGGCCGATCTGGGCCGCCATCATCCTCGCGTTCCTCGCGGCGGCCGGAATCGGGGCGGTCAACGCGCTGCTGGTGACGCTGGTCAAGATCCCATCGTTCATCGTGACGCTCGGCGTGGGGCAGCTCGTGTTCGGCACGACGCTGCTCGTCTCGAACACGGCCACGATCAACCCCTCGTACCCGCCGGTGGGCAAGGTCGTGCCGCCGGCCGAGATCGCCTGGTTCTTCGGCCTGTCCAACCAGCAGCTGCCGTTCGGCGTCCCCATGCAGGCGCTGTGGATGGCGGGTGTCGCCCTCGTGATCGGGTTCCTGCTCAGCCGGTCGCTGTTCGGGTTCCGGCTCAAGGCGATCGGCGGCAACCCGGTCGCGGCGGAGCTCGCCCGCCTCCCGATCACGAAGTACAAGTTCGCCGCGTTCATGCTGTGCTCGATCCTGGCGACGCTCGCGGCGACGCTCGACTTCGCGTTCATCGGCTCGGTCCAGCCCAACGCGGGCGTCAGCCTCACGTTCCCGGTGTTCGCCGCGGTGATCATCGGCGGGGCGAGCCTGTCGGGCGGTCGGGGGTCTGCGATCGGGACTCTCAGCGGCGCGCTGCTGCTCGCGCTGATCGCGAACGGCCTCGCGCTGCTGTCGGCCGGCGCCTACCTGTCGAACTTCGTGTCCGGCGCGGTCACGATCGCCGCCGTCGTCCTCGACCGGCTCACCCAGAGGCTCCGCCGGTGAGCGGCGCCCTCGCCGAGGTCGCGGCCACCGCACGGAGCGGCCTGCGGATCCGGGGCCTGCGCAAGTGGTACGGCGACACGCGGGCGCTCGACGGCCTCGACCTCGAGGGCCGCCGGGGCGAGATCCTCGGCATCGCGGGCCCCAACGGCGCAGGCAAGAGCACGCTGATCAAGATCCTCGCCGGCGAGACGGCCGCGAACGAGGGCGAGATCCTGCTCGACGACGCGGCCTGGGACACCGCCACGGACTTCCACCGGGTGGCGGTCGTACACCAGGAGCCGCAGCTCTTCCCGAACCTCACGGTGGCCGAGAACCTGATGGTCGGGCGGGAAGGGACTCGGGCGCTGACCCGAGGGCTCACCGACGACGAGGAGCGGCTGCTCGCCGACCTCGCGATCCTCGGCGTCGCGGACAAGCCGCTCGCCGACGTGCCGCTCGCCGTCCACCAGCGGGTCGAGATCGGACGGGCACTCGCCCGCGACGCGTCCGTGTTCCTGTTCGACGAGCCGAACTCGGCGCTGACCCAGGAGGAGTCGCAGGACCTCTTCCGGCGGATGCACCTGCTCGCCGATGCGGGCCGCGTGGTGCTGCTCGTCTCGCACCGGATCGCGGAGCTCGCCGAGCACGCCGATCGAGTCGCGCTCATCCTCGACGGGCTGTGCACGACCGTCCTCGAGGGCGACGCGCTGACCCAGGAGGGCATCGCGGCGGGGCTGGTCACCGGCCAGGCTGCGCGCGAGCCGGAGGAGCAGATCACGGTCCGGGTGGGCGACGACGCGGCGACGGCGTTGCGGCTGCGAGGCTGGACGCACGCCGGTGGCGAATTCTCGGACATCGAGCTCCACGTGCGCGTGGGCGAGATCGTCGCGATGGTCGGCGTGGAGGGGTCGGGCGCGCGCGAGCTCGTCCGGTCGATCGCGGGGTTCGAGAAGGGCACGGGCACCATCGAGATCGGCGGGCGGACCGGCAGCCGCACGGTCCTGTCGTCCACGGGGCTCGTCGCGGCGGACCGTCAGGCAAGCCTGTTCTCCAACCTGTCGATCGGCGACAACATGGTCGCGCGGCTGAACCGCGAGATCACGCGTGGCGGCGCGCTTCGTCGCCGCCGGATGCTCGAGATCGCCCACGACCTGCGCGATCGGTTCCGCGTCAAGGCGGCCTCGGTCCACCTGCCGATCCGCTCGTTGTCCGGCGGCAACCAGCAGAAGGTGGCCATCGCCGCGGCGATCGTGAACCGGCCGGAGGTCCTCGTCCTGGAGGAGCCCACGCGTGGCGTCGACATCGGTGCCAAGCGCGAGATCTACCGGCTGATGCGCCAGTACGCGTCGGACGGCCACGCCGTGATCATCTACTGCACGGAGGTGCCGGAGGTGTTCGAGGCGGCCGACCTCGCGTACGTCGTCTCGGACGGGCGGCTGTCCGCACCGCTGATCGTCATGAACTACCCGGATGTCGAGGCGCTCGCGAAGGCCGTGACGCGGCTCGAGCGCCACTCGATCGAGCCCGCGGGCGCGGCACCCGCGACCGCACCGGCATAGCGTCGCGCCGACCGGCTGGTGACCGGCCCGGGGACGGCCCTAGGTCATCACCCAGCCGCCGTTCACGTCCACGGTCGCGCCGGTGACAAACGAGGCGCCGTCCGAGGCGAGGAACGCGACCACGGCCGCCACCTCCTCCGGTCCCGCGAACCGCCGGAGCGGGATCTGGGTCGTGATCCGCTCGCGGAACCCGGGCGTCACCACCTCCTGGCCGGCGACCATCGGCGTGTCGATGCCCCCGGGCGCGACTGCGTTGACCGTCACGCCGTCGGGCCCGTAGTTGCGGGCGAAGTTCTTGGTCATCGCCACGAGCCCTGCCTTG
>DASSRG010000142.1:0-11990 GCA_035701885.1 Candidatus Limnocylindrales bacterium | reverse complement strand
GGGATGCTGATCGCGGCGACCAGCGTCGCGCGGATGCTGAACAGGAACAGGAAGATCGTGATGACCGCGAACACGGCGCCCAGGCCGCCCTCGCGGAGCAGGCCGTCGCGCGACTCCTTGATGAACGTCGACAGGTCCGAGATCACGTTGATGGTGACGGTGTCCGCGTGCTGCGCGCCGAGCTCGGCGAGCGCGGCGGTCACGTCGTCCGCGACCTGCACGGTGTTCGCGTTCGACGACTTGGAGACCGACAGCGAGAGCGCGGGCTGGCCGTTGGTGCGCGCGTAGCCGGTCGTCGCCACGCCGGCCATCTCGACGGTGCCGAGGTCGCCGATCGTGATCGGCGTGGGCGGGGCGGGGGCGACAGGGGCGGCCGACGGTTGGCCGGCGCCGGGATCGCCCGAGCCGCCCGGCGCGGCAGATGCGTCGGGAGCGGCAGACGCACCGGGAGCGCCGGACACACCGGGGGCGGCCGTCGCGCCGGGGCCCCCGGTCGGGACGCCCGTGGGCACCGACGGGGTCGCGACCCCGACCACGAGCTGCTCGACCTGCTCGACGCTGTCGATGCGTCCGATCGTCGAGACGGGGATCTGCGTCGTGTCCGTCTCAACCTGCCCGGACGGGAACGTCAGGTTGTTGGCGGCGAGGACACCGGTGATCTGCCCGAGCGTGACGTTGTTCGCGGCGAGCTTCTCCGGGTCCAGCGTGATCAGGACCTGCTGCTCCTCGCCCCCGGTCAGGTCGACGCTCGCCACGCCCTCGAGGCCGAGCAGCGCCGGGACGATGTCGTCCTGCGCGACGGCGGCCGCGTCCGCGAGGTCCTTGCCCTCGGCCGCGGAGATCGAGGCGATGATCACCGGCGACGCGTTGATGTTGAGCGCGTTGACCGTGGGGTCGACGTTCTGCGGCAGCCCGGCGGACTGGAGGTTCTGCTCGATCGCCGCGCGCGTCTCCTTGACGTCGGTGCCGAACGAGAACTGCGCGACCACGAGCGCGAGCGAGTTGGCGGAAGTCGACTGGAGCGACTCGAGGCGCGGCACGCCGGAGATCGCCCGCTCGATGGGCTTGGTGACCTGGTCGGCGACGTCCGCGGCGCCCGCCCCGGGGAGCGGCGCGATGACGGTGACGACGGGGAACTCGATGTCGGGCAGGAGCTCCTGCTTGAGGTTGCCCCAGGCGAGGAGGCCGGCGACGAAGAGGGCGCCGGCGAGCAGCAGCGTCACGCTGCGCTTGGCAACGGCGAACTCGGAGAGGCGGCTCATGGGAGATCCTTTCGGGCGTGGCCGCCGGTTGCGGGAGCGGCGGAGCGGGCGGTGGCCGGAGTGGGGCGACCAGCAGTCGCGGAAGGCGACGGCGCGAGTCGCTCGGCCGCACGTGCGAGCGCGGCGAGGGCAGAACGCAGCGTCTCGAGCTCGGTGTCGTCGAGGGCGTCGAGGAGGTCGCGCATCTGGCGCGCGTTGAGCTCCCGGAAGCGGTCGATGAAGGCCGAGCCTTCCGTCGTCAGCCCGACGAGGACCTGCCGGCGATCGGCCGGGTCCTCGCGGCGCGTCGCGAGCCCGTGGTCGACGACCCGGTCCACGAGGCCGCTCACGGTGGACAAGGACACCCCGAGACGCTGCGCGAGCGTCGACATGTGGAGCTCACCCGATGCGCTGACCAGGTACAGGACCTTCGCCTGGGGCATCGTGATGTCGATCTCGAGGAAGTCGGGTGCGTGGCTGTCGGCGAGGCTCTGCATCAGGGTCTCGTACCCCGCGATGACGGCCTCGACGACCGCGGCGCGGTCGGATAGCGGCATGGAATTCCTTTGGTGAGAGCGAATGCTTTGGTCATACCGAAGCATTCGGGCGAGACGCTAGCACGGATTGGTCGTCGTCCCGCTCACCGCGGGAGGGTGATCTGGAGCCGGCTGCGGCGGAGTAGCATCAGGGCGCCTCGGCCGATGGCGGGGCATGGCGACCGGAGGAGACACCCAATGCGCATCACCACCGGCGGGGCTCGCCGCGCCATGTCGCTCGGCCTCGTGGCCGTGGTCGCGATCGTCGTCGCGGCGTGCAGCACGGGCGCGGCATCGCCTGCGCCGTCCGCCGCCGCCTCGGAGGCCGTGTCGCCGGCCGGACCGCCGACGCTCGACGGTACGAGCTGGCGCCTCTCGGACTACGTGTCGCCCGATGGCCAGGTCGTGACGGTGCCGGCGGCCGTGACCCCGCTGCTCGCGTTCCAGGACGGCCAGCTGACCGGCAACGCCGGCTGCAACACATTCAACGCCTCGTACACGGTCACCGGCGACGCCATCGAGATCGGCCCGGTCATGTCGACCAAGATGGCCTGTGAGGAGCCGATCGCGACGGTGGAGGCGGCCTATCTGGCGGCCCTCGAGGCCGTGAACAAGGTGGCCATCCTGGACAACGGCAAGCTCCAGCTGTGGGACGACGGCGGAAAGACGACCCTCGCCTTCCTCCAGGCAGGCTGACGCCCACGCTCGACCACCCCAGGATCCGGCGTCCCCACCCGGCCTGCCCGCATCGAACCGGGGGATGCCGATGAACAGCAGCGCGCGCGTGACCCGAGCCGTCGCCGGCTTCGACCCCATCCCGTCCCGGCGCACCGCCGCCGGCCTCTCGATCGATGTCGCGTCAGCGGTACCGGACGCCGCCACCGCGATCGCCGTCCCGGTCGGCACCGCCGGTGATGTCCCGGATCGGCTCGGGCTGAGCCGGCCGGCGCTGACGGCTGCGGGCTTCACCGGGGCGGTCGGGCAGGCGCTGCCGATCCCCGGCGACATCGCGCCGGAGCACGTCGCGGTGGGCATCGGCGAGGGTGCGCCGCTGGATGCCGCGGCACTCCGCGACGCCGGAGCCGCGTTCGCACGGGCGACGTATCGCCATGCGCGGATCGCCGTCGCGGTCCCGGGTGATCCCGGCGTGGATGCGCAGGCGGCGGCCCAGGCCATCGTCGAGGGGATCCTCCTCGCCCGCTATCGCTACCGCGCGTTCCGCGACCGGCCCGCCGAGACGCCGCTCGAGACCCTGACCCTCGTCGTCGACCCAGTCGGACACGACGCGGTTGCTGAGGGTGCCCGTCGGGGCCGAATCACCGCCGAGGCGACGCAGCTCGCTCGCGACCTCGCCAACACGCCCCCGATGCACCTGTCCGCGCCGCGGATGGCCGAGGTCGCCCAGGTGCTCGGTGCGCAGGCGGGCCTCGAGGTCGAGACGTTCGACAACGAGGCGCTCGTCGCGCTCGGCTGCGGGGGGCTCCTCGGCGTGAACGCCGGCTCGGCGGAGGAGGCGCGGATGATCCGCCTCACGTACCGGCCGCCGGGCGCGCCGACCGGCCGCCTCGCGCTGGTGGGCAAGGGGATCATGTACGACGCCGGCGGCATCAGCCTCAAGCCGTCGGATGCGCTGCACTTCGCGATGAAGCTCGACATGTCCGGCGCCGCCGCGATCCTCGGCGCGATGCTGACCCTGCGCGACCTCGGTTGTCAGGCCGAGGTGACCGGCTACCTCATGTGCACGGACAACATGCCCTCGGGCACCGCGATGCGCCTCGGCGACGTGCTCACGATCCACGGCGGCAAGACGGTGGAGGTGTTCAACACCGATGCCGAGGGCCGGCTGGTGATGGCGGACGCCATCGTCCTCGCGGCCGAGCAGGGCGTGGACGCCATCGTGACCATCGCCACGCTCACCGGCGCGGCGATGCGGACCTTCGGCGACGCCTACGCCGCGATGATGGGCAACTCCGACGACCTCGTGGGCCAGCTCACGCGTGCGGGCGAGCGTGCCGACGAGCCCGTGTGGCGGCTGCCCCTCGTCCAGCGCTACCGGCGGTGGCTCGACTCGCCGATCGCGGACATCCGCAACCTCGGCGGCGAGAACGCGGGGTCGATCACCGCCGGCCTGTTCCTCGAGGCGTTCACCGACGGCGTCCCGTTCGGGCACCTCGACATCTGTGGCCCGATGATGACCGCGACCGACGACTCCTGGCGGTCGGTCGGTGCGACCGCGTTCGGCACGCGCCTGCTCATCGAGCTCGCGCTGGACTTCCGCACCCCCGCGGCCTGAGGAGGCGTACCGATGACGGCAGCGACCGCCCCGGTCCAGCGAACGGCGATGGGCCGGCTGCTGGACCTGATCGAGACGGCCGGGAACAAGGTCCCGCATCCGGTGCTCATGTTCCTGTACCTGATCATCGGCGTGATCGTGCTGTCGCAGCTGCTGGCGCTCGCCGGCGTCTCGGTGACCGACCAGATCGTCGTCCCGGACGAGATCCCGGTGACCCCCAACTACTACGAGGACACGGTCTACCCGCAGGGTGCCGAGGGCGACGTGCTCGCCAATGGGTTCCACATCGAGGAGGTCACCATCCCGATCCAGGGCCTCCTCACGACCGAGGGGATCCGGTTCATCTTCACCTCGTTCGTGTCGAACTTCGCGGGCTTCGGCGTCGTCGCGGTGACGTTCATCGCGCTGCTCGGGGCGGGCGTCGCGGAGGCGGGCGGCCTCATGGGCGCGCTCATCCGCAAGCTCGTCGCGTCCTCGCCGCGGCGGCTGCTCACGCTCATCCTGGTGGCGGTCGGCGTCATGGCGAGCGTCGCGACGGACGCGGGCTACCTGATCCTCGTGCCCCTCGGCGCGGCGGCGTTCCTGTCGATCGGGCGCCACCCGCTCGCGGGTCTCGCCGCGTGCTTCGCGGCCGTCGGGTCCGTGTTCGGCGTCAACCCGATCCTCGGCCCGATCGACGCGATGGTCACCGAGGTCACCAACGAGGCCCTGGGCACGACTGGCGCGCCGCCGCTCACGATCGTGTCGAACTACTGGTTCAGCGTCGTCAGCTCGATCGTGCTGGCGGTCGTCGTCGCCCTGATCACCGAGCGCATCATCGAGCCGCGGCTGGGCGCCTTCTCCGGCGAGGCGGTGGGCCAGGCGTCCGAGGCGGACGTGGATGCCGCCGCGGAGTCGAAGGGCCTGCGCTATGCGGGGATCGCGTTCCTGGCGTTCGTCGTCCTCGTGCTGCTGCTGACGCTGCCGCCCGGCGCCCCGCTCCGCGACCCGGAGACCGGCGACATCATCGGCACGACGCCGTTCATGGACAGCCTGCTGTTCATCATCTCGGCGGCGTTCCTGGTGTCGGGTATCGCGTTCGGCCGGGGGGCCGGCACGTTCACGAGCGCGAACGACGTGATCGCGGCGGTGACGAAGACGTTCGCGGGCCTCGCGGGCCTCGTCTTCATGCTGCTGATGATCAGCCAGTTCATCGCCTACTTCAATTTCAGCAACATCCCCAGCGTGCTCGCGATCTTCCTCGCGGAGGTGCTCGAGAGCGCCGGCATCGGGGCGCTGCCGCTGCTGATCGGGATGATCGTCGTGATCATGCTGCTGGACATCATCATCCCGGGCCTGGTGCCCAAGTGGGCGATCTTCGCCCCGATCTTCGTCCCGTTGTTCGTCCAGCTCGGCGTGCCGCCCCAGACCGGCCTGGCGGCGTACCGCGTCGCCGACTCGCCGCTCAACACGGTGACGCCGCTGATGGTCTACCTGCCGTTCATGGTCACGGTCGCGCAGCGCTACCAGCCCGACGCGGGCATCGGCACGATCATCGCGCTGATGGTCCCGTACGTCGCGATCATCGCCGTCGTCTGGATCCTCCTGTTCATCGTGTGGTTCGTGCTGGGTCTCCCGCTCGGCCCCGGGTATCCCGTCCGGTTCTAGCGACTCCGTACCACGACCAGCGATGAGCGAGATCGCGCTCGTCTACCTGATCCTGGCGGTCGCGGTCGTCCTGTTCGCGTCGGGGCGGGTGTCAGTCGGCGTCGTCGCGGTCGGCGTCGCACTGGCGCTATGGGCGACGGGTGTCCTGCCGCTGACCGTCGCGCTCGGCGGGTTCGGCGACCCGACGGTCCTGTTCATCGCGTCGTTGTTCGTCGTGTCCGAGGGCCTCGACGCGACGGGCGTGACCGCCTGGGCCGGGCAGCAGCTGATCGACCGTGGCGGGACGACGCGAACGCGGCTCGTGCTGTTCACGATGCTGCTCGTCGCGCTGGTGACCGCGGTCATCTCGGTCAACGGGGCGGTCGCTGCGCTGCTGCCCGTCGTGGTGATCATCGCCGTCCGCACGAAGCGCCAGCCGTCGCAACTGCTGCTGCCGCTCGTGTTCGGGGCGCACGCGGGCTCCATGCTGACGCTGCTCGGGACGCCGGTGAACGTGATCGTCAGCCAGTACGCGGCCGACCTCACCGGACGCGGCTTCGGCTTCTTCGAGTTCGCGTTCGCCGGGATCCCGTTGCTGATCGGCGCGGTGGCGGTCACGGTCGTGTTCGGGCCGCGCCTGATCGCGGAGCGCCAGCCGAGCTCGATGCCCACCGACCTGTCGCAGCACGCCGCGACGCTCGCGTCCCAGTACGGGCTCGACGCGGCGGCGCCCGTGGTGCCCGCGCACGCCGACGTGGCGGCCTCGCTGATCAGCCGCGACAACGGGGTCGCGGAGGTCGTGATCCCGCCGCGCTCGTCACTCATCGGGCAGCGCGTGTATCCCGGCATGGCGGCGACCGCGAGCGGGCTCGTCGTCGTCGCGATCCAGCGCCAGGGCGTGGAGCTGTCGGCGGGTGAGACCGCGCTCCGTGCCGGTGATGCGGTGCTGTTCCAGGGACCGTGGTCGGCGATCGAGGAGCACGCGGGAGACCAGCGGGTCCTCCTCGTCGATGACCCGGAGCTCGTCCGGCGCCAGGCCGTCCCGCTGGGTCCGGGCGCCGGACGGGCGATCGCGATCCTCGTGCTGATGATCGTCGCGCTGGCGACCGGCGTGGTGCCGTCCGCGGTCGCAGGGCTGGTGGCGGCCGGGGCGCTCGTCGTGACGGGCGTCCTCAGGCCACAGGCCGTGTACCGCGGGATCAACTGGACGACCGTGGTCCTCATGGCGGGGATGATCCCGCTGTCGACCGCGATGACCGAGACCGGCGCCGCAGACGTCATCGCCGACGCGCTCGTGAACGCGGTACGGAACCTGGGGCCGTATGCGCTGCTGGCCGGGCTGTTCGTGGTCACGGCCGCGTTCGGCCAGCTGATCAGCAACATGGCGACGGCGCTGATCGTGATCCCGATCGCGATCGCGGCGGCCGCCGACCTCGGCGTGGACGTGCGGCCGGTGCTGATGTCGGTGACGATCGCGGCGTCGGCGGCATACCTCACGCCGATCGCGACTCCCGTGAACCTGATGGTGATGAACCCGGCCGGCTACCGGTTCGGCGACTACTGGAAGCTGGGGTTGCCGCTGCTCGGGGTCACGTTCGTCGTCGCGGTGTTCCTGGTGCCGGTGATCTGGCCGTTCGGCTAGGAGGGCGAGCTCGGGCGCGCCGGAGCTCGCGTCCCCGGATCGCCTGGCGTCCCAACCGGAGCGATTCCCGCCGGTTGGAACGAGGGTTGACCCAACTGGCGCCTTTCCCGCCGGTCGGAACGCCCGCGGAACCATCCGGAGCGAATCCCGCCGGTTGGAACGTGTGGCGATCCAGGGAGCGGTGGCGCAACGCCATGCCCCGCCAAACCTGACACGTCGCGGCAGGTTTGCCCCGTAGCATCGAGACCGTGACCACCGCCCTCCGCCATGTCTCGCGCCCCGTCGCGCGCCGGTTCCTCGTCCTGCGCCACCTCCTCGCGCCGCCGCGCGGGCTTCCTCCGGAGGCGGCGTCCGTCATGCGCGTGGTCGACCGCCTCGGCTCACTGCAGTTCGACCCCATCGACGTGGCAGGGCGCAACCACGACCTGACGCTCCTGTCGCGCATCGCGGGCTACCGGCGCGAGTGGACCGACAACCTCCTCTACGGCGACCGGCACCTGTACGAGACGTACAACAAGCAGCTCTCCATCGTGCCGACGGCGGAGCTGCCGTGGTACCGCGTGACCTGGGACCGCAACCGGGTCGAGCACGAGGGCGGCGCGTTCGACGAGCACGCGCCGCTCGTCGAGGAGCTGCTGGATCGAATCCGCCGCGATGGTCCGATGTCCTCGACCGACGTCGAGCCCCGCGAGGCGATCGACTGGTACTGGCGTCCGACGAACCAGGTTCGCGCGATCCTCGAGGCCCTCGGCGAGGCAGGCATCCTCGGCATCGCCCGCCGCGAGGGCAACCGGCGTGTCTACGACCTCGTCGAGCGGCTATTCCCTGCGGAGCTCCTCGACCGCCGCCCGTCGTTCGACGAGCAGCAGCGCCATCGCCTCCTGTCGCGGTATCGCGGCAATGGCCTCCTCGGCGCGACGGGGGAGTACACGCTGTTCGCGGGCATCGGCAAGGCGCCCCAGCGGTACGCGTACCGGGAGCAGCTCGAGGAGGCAGGCGAGCTCGTGCACGTGGAGGTTGAAGGGTTCCGCGGCGCGCGCTACGTCGTGACCGACGAGCTGCCGATCCTCGACGAGGCCGAAGCCGAGGTGGCGTCGGGCGACGATCCCGGCGGCCGGCGGCCCGGCGTCGCATTCCTCGCCCCCCTCGATCCGCTCGTCTGGGACCGCGACCTGTTGCTGCGACTGTGGGACTTCGACTACCGCTGGGAGGTCTACGTCCCGGGGCCGAAGCGCCGCTGGGGCTACTACGTGCTGCCGATGCTGTACGGCGACCGGCTCGTGGGCCGGATCGAGCTGCGGGCCGACCGGGCCGCGAAGACGCTGCGGGTGCTCGGGCTGTGGTGGGAGGCGGACTTCGATCCGCTCGACGAACGGAGCGAGGGGTTCGCGGACGCGTTCGCGGATGCGCTCCGCGCGCACCTCGAGTTCGCGGGCATGGCGAGGTTCGCCCTGCCCCGAACGGCGGCGCATCGGCAGTTCACGAGCGCCGTGCGGGAGCGGCTCGCGCCTTCGCGTGCCACGGGCGCCCGGGTGGCGGCGACTCCGTAGGCCGCCGCCACCGCCTGCGTCACGCCGCGGCGGCGAGCGCCTCCGGTTCCGGGTCGGTGCGCGCGCCGGCGAGCCCGAGCCCGTACACGGCCAGCCCGAGCAGCAGGCACACGCCCATCGTCGGGGCGCCGACCTGCTTGAGGATCTGCGTGCCGGACACGAGCCCGAGCACGAACACGATCAGGCCGAGGTTCATGCCCCACTGGACGACCGCGCGCATCGCCCACGATCCGGCGCGGGCGCCCAGGACGGCGGCGAGGACGGCGAACACGCTGTTCGTGATCACGCCGATGTAGACCGAGTGGTCGCTGCCGACCAGCAGGCCCGGGTTGATCGCGTTCGGGTCCGGGTTCGACATGAACTGCGACACGAGGTACATGAACAGCGCGAGCGCGAGGACGATCCACAGGCTCGCGAGCGCGAGGTGGCCCTCCCCGTCGCGGCCGGCGATCCCCCTGACCGCCCTGGGGACCACGCGCACGAGGAACAGGACGACGGCGATGAGCTGCGCGAGCAGGTACAGGCCGCCGCCCGCCTGGGCAGCGCCCGTCAGCAGGGCGATCGACAGGATCAGCCCGCCGATGAACAGGGCACCCATCTGGACGAGGCCGCCGCGCGGGATGCCGGTCGTGCCGAGGACGCGCCACTCGGCGATCGCCATGCCGGCCAGCACGAGATAGCCGAACGTCATCGCCCCCGCGTGCGCGCCGATGCCGTCGCCCGGGACGATCACGGCGTTCGCCGCGAACCCGACCTGGAGCAGCACGCCGACGATCGCACCATAGGTGAACGTCGTCAGCGCGAGCGCGAGGCCCAGCCTCGGCAGCGAGCGCTCGCCCGCGAGGTACGTGCGCCAGGTCCAGACAAGCAGCCACACGATGACGACGAGCAGGGCCACGCCGGCGACGGCCCGGAACGGGAAGCTGCCGGTGTAGAAGGCGAGCACGTAGACCGGCACCGTCACCCCGAGCGCCGCCGCGAGCCGGACGTCGGTGGCGCGGTACGCGAGGAAGGTCGTGGCCACGATCGCGAGCGTCAGCCAGCCGACCGTGCCCGAGTGCACGTGGGTGAGGATCTGGTTGCGGTCGAACTCGACGGCGTCGAGCCCGTTCAGGATCCCGATCCCGATCGTGACCAGGAACACCGCCATCGCGACGAGATACAGGGTGCGTGCGGTCGCCGCCCACGGCGCCCCGCCTGTCGACACGGCCACGTCCATCCTCCTCGGGACCGCGCCGCCCTCCTTGTCCCAGCCCCGCCTGGGCGCGATCCGTGCGCTGCATCCTACGAGGAGCGCCGTCCGGCGGCGCGACGCTCGCGCACGCACGGCCGCGCCTCCGAGACCGGCTGCTAGAGTCGAGCAATGGCCATCGAGATCCGCAACGTCCGTCCCGAGGACGCCGAGGCGCTGGTCGAGGTCACCAGCACGGCGTTCCTCGAGCACCCGGACATCCCCGCCATCGCGGCCCTCGTGCGCGAGACATGGGACCCGGCTCGCTCCTGGGTCGCCTGGGACGGCGACCGCATCTGCGGCACGTTCCGATCGTGGGAGACCGAGATCACGGTTCCCGGCGAGGCCCGGCTGCCCGCAGCCGCGGTCGCGGCGGTGACCGTCCTGCCGACCCATCGACGGCGCGGCGTCCTCAGTGCGATGGCGGATCGCGAGCACCGCGCCGCGCTCGAGCGGGGCGACGCGATGGCGCTGCTCTACTGCTCCGAGTTCGGCATCTACGGCCGGTTCGGGTACGGGCCGGCGACCCGCCACGGCACGTGGACGATCGACACCCGGGCGACACGGCTCGTCCCGCCTGCCGCGGATGAGGGCACGGTCGAGCTGGTGACGCCAAGCGAGTCGGTGAAGGACGTCGTGCGCGGCGTGTACGAGGAATGGCGGCTGACGCAGGTCGGCGAGATCCGCCGCCGCGAGCACGGGTGGGAGCTGCGACTCGGCCTCCGCCCGGAGCCCTGGGGCGACGGCTGGAAGGGGTGGCTCGTCCTCCACCGGTCGCCCGCGGGGGCGGTCGACGGCTTCCTCCGCTACTCGGCCGCCATGCGGGAACAGGGCCAGCTGCCGGGCGGCGAGGTGACCGTCAACGAGCTCGTCGCGCTGGACGACGCGGCGGAGATGGCCCTGTGGCGCTTCGTCACCTCGATCGACCTGGTGGTGACCGTGAAGGCGGGGGGCCGCTCGCCGTCCGACCGGCTTCCATGGCGGGTCTCCAACCCGCGTGCGGCAACGGTCTCCGAGGTCGTCGACGCGCTGTGGGTGCGCCTGCTCGACGTGCCGCGGTCCCTCGCCGCCCGGACCTACGAGCAGGAGGGGTCGCTCGTCCTGGACGTGGTCGACGAGCTGGCCGCGGGCGGCCGCCATCGCCTCGCCCTCGATGCCACCGCCGATGGGGCCACGTGTGCGCCGACGGACCGGTCGCCGGACCTCACGCTGCCGGTCTCGGCGCTCGGCTCGGTCTACCTCGGCGCGCACGATCTGCGCGACGTCGTCATCCGCACGGGCGCAGACGAGCACACGCCCCGAGCGCTGGCCCGTGCCGCGCGGCTGTTCCGGACCCGGACCGAGCCCTGGTGCTCGACGTACTTCTGACCGTCCGGTCGCGCCAACGACGCGCCCGCCGCCGATCCCCGGGACTGTGACGCCCGTGGAACGAACCGACCGCCTCCGCTAGCGGCGCGCGCCCCCGGACGCGATCTCGATCGTTCCCGACCGGCGCGGCCAGCTCGCGGCCAGCCTGCCCAAGCACGCGACGTCCCTGGCATCCGTGCCCGACGCGCTGTGGGGACCGGTCGTCGCGGCGGTCCTGATCCTCGTCGTCGGGGCGCTTGGCGTCGTCGCCGGCAGCCCGTGGCTCGTCCCGAGCCTGGGCCCGACCGCCGTGCTGATCGCGGTCACGCCGCTCCACCCGACGGCGCGGCCGTGGAACACCGTCGTGGGCCACCTCGGTGGTGTGCTGGCGGGTGCCCTCGCCGTCACGGCGTTCGGGGCGTGGGCGGCCCCGACGGTCATGGGCGACCACGTGCTGGTGGCCGCGAGAGTCCTCGCGGCGACCCTGGCCATCGCGCTCACGCTGGTCATCGGGTCGATGACCC
>DASSRG010000141.1:0-2463 GCA_035701885.1 Candidatus Limnocylindrales bacterium | reverse complement strand
ACGGCGGTCGGCGCCTCCAGCGCGAGGCCGCGCGCCGCGGCACCGCGTACCAGGCTCTCGGCGACGACGTGGGCGGAGAGCTGGTCGAGCGAGGCCGCGAGCCGGAGCGTCTCGGCCTCGCTCAGCGTCCCGGTCGTGAGGACGCGCTCGACCTCCGGTGTGCCGGTCGTCACCGTGCCGGTCTTGTCCAGCAGGACGACTGCGACGCCTCCGAGCCGCTCGAGCACCCCGGAGCCTTTCACGATGACGCCCGCCTTGGCCGCTCGCGAGAGGCCCGCCACGAACGCGATCGGAGCGGCGAGGATGAGCGGGCAGGGCGTGGCGACGACGACCACCGCGAGGGCGCGGATCGGATCGGCGGAGGCGGCCCAGGCGATGCCGGCGAGGACAAGCGTGAACGGAAGGAAGTAGGCGGCGTAGCGGTCGGCGAGTCGCGTGAACCGCGCGCGATTCCCCTGGGCGGCGGCGACCAGCCGCACGATCGCGGCGTACGCGCTGTCCTCCGCGGGGCGGGTCACGCGGGCGTCGAACGCGTTGCCCGCGTTCGTCGTCCCGGACCGAACCGGCGAGCCCGCCGTGACCGTCACCGGGAGCGGCTCGCCGGTGAGCGCGGACTCGTCCACGACGGCGCCCGTGCCCTCGACGACGCCGTCCGCCGGGACGAGCTCGCCTGCTCGGACGGCCACGAGATCGCCGACCCGGAGCTCCTCGACAGGCACCTGCTCGACCTGGCCGTCGAGGTGCCGGTGCGCGATCCGTGGGGCGCGGTCGACCAGGAGACGGAGCTCGCGCTCTGCTCGCCCGGCCGCCCAGGCCTCGAGGGCCTCGCCGCCCGACATCATCAGCGCGACGATCGCCGCGGCGAGCTGCTCGCCGAGGATCAGCGCACCGGCGATCGCGATCAGCGCGATCGCGTCGACGCCGACGTCGCCGTGGAGGAGGCTACGGCCCGTCTCGATCGTCAGCGGGACGAGGACGACCGCCGCGCCCACCGCCCACGCGGCGTCCGCCCAGCCGTGAGCGCCGGCCAGCCACAGGATCCCTCCGGTGAGGAGCCCGGCGAGCGCGACCACTGCCAGCGCGCGCTCGCGCATCCCTACCTCAGGACGGAGCCGAGCTCACCTGGCGCCACCACCGTCCGAGTGTCGCACAGCCTCGACCACGGCTTGAGCCGCCCGGCGATCCCTTCGCCCGATCAGCGGAGGACGTGGCGCGCCCGGTCCACGTCCCTCGAACAAGGGGAGGCGGACGTCGCGCTGCTCGAGGTAAGTTGCGTGACTACGAGCCCAAGATCCGCCTGTTCGCCCAGCGGAACGCTCACCCCTCAGGCGCGAACGGCGGCGGGCCGGGTCAGCGACCAGATCACCCACACCGCGAGCGCGATCTCGAGGATCGACCAGAACGGGTAGTAGGGGATGAAGAAGAAGTTCACGATCGCGCTCAACATCGCGAGGCCGAGCGCGACGCCGCCCGCCCACGCGCGGCGGGCGAACAGGAAGTAGCCGGTGACGACCAGGAGAATGCCGACGATCAGGTGGATCCAGCCCCATACGGTCGGGTCGAGATCGAACGGGTAGTTGCGCGGGACGACGTAGAAGTTGTCGTCGAAGATCGCCACGAGACCCGCGATCACCTGGAAGACACCGATTAGCACGAGCATCGTCGCCGCGAAGGTGATGCCTCCCACGGCCCACCCGGAGACCTGCGGCGAGTCGCTTCTGTCGTAGTCGCCCATGGGCAGCGCCGCCTCCTGCCTCGTCGCAACGCCGAGCCGGCCGACAGTCGGCACGAGGACGTTCGTGACGGCCCGCCCAGTATTCGCCGGTTGTCGAGAGCCTGTCAAGGTGGGCACGACCGTTGTCGTTTTGTCAGACCGGGCTAGCCCAATTAGATTCGACGGGCCGGTCACGACTTCGGAGGTGCCGCGATGACCACGCCGTTCAACCACGTTTCCGCCGACGACGAGCGCCGTCTTCCCGCCGCGGCGATGGCGCGCGACTGAACCGAAGGAGGTGAGATGTCCTACGACGCCAGGTCCGGCCAGGGCTACCAGTACGGCGGTCCGGCCTTCCCGGGCGGGATCCTCGTCGGGATCGGGCTCGGGATCATGCTCGACGACTTCTTCGCTTGGCTCCTGATCGGGATCGGAGCCGGTTTCGTCCTGATGGGTTTCATCGCGGCAATCGCTCGTCGCTGAGAAGGAGAGTCGATGGCCCCGGAGCAGCGCGAGATCCTGCCGATCCCGGACCGGCAGCCACAGATGATCGACACCTCCATGGCGCATCTCGGCTTCCGGTGCGTCGCCCGCGTCTAGTCGGCGGCCGGCATCCAGCGCCTGACCGACCCACGACGCGGGCCGCGTTGCGCGGGCGTCGGCGCTCACGCGGGCGTCGGCGGCACGGCGACCGTGGAACGCTCGTTGCGCCGGTCGACCAGCGCCATCGCCAGCCAGGCGCTCGCCGT
>DASSRG010000140.1:0-4724 GCA_035701885.1 Candidatus Limnocylindrales bacterium | reverse complement strand
GAACTGCGCCGGGGCGACCTCGTTGTGCCGCGTCTTCGCCGGGATCCCCAGCCGCCACAGCTCGCGGTCGAGATCCATCATGAACGCGAGGATCCGTTCCCGGATCGAGCCGAAGTACTGGTCCTCGAGCTCCTGGCCCTTGGGTGACGGGGCGCCGAACAGCGTCCGGCCGGTGAGCAGGAGGTCCGGTCGGAGCTCGGCCAGCCGGCGATCGACGAGGAAGTACTCCTGCTCGGGGCCGATGGTGGTGAAGACGCGGGTCGCGTCCGTGTTGCCGAACCAGCGGAGGACGCGCAGCGCCTCCTTGCCCAGCGCCTCCTGCGAGCGGAGGAGCGGGATCTTGTGGTCGAGCGCCTCGCCCGTGAACGAGACGTACGCGGTGGGGATGGTGAGCGTCGTGCCGTTCGGCTCGACCTGGAGGAAGATCGGGCTGGTGACGTCCCACGCGGTATAGCCGCGGGCCTCGAACGTCGCCCGGATGCCGCCCGACGGGAACGACGACGCATCCGGCTCGCCCTGGAGCAGGTTCCGACCGGAGAACTCCGCGATGGTCGAGCCCTCGCCGACCGGCGCGAGGAACGAGTCGTGCTTCTCGGCCGTCGAGCCGGTCATCGGCACGAACCAGTGCGTGTAGTGGGTGGCGCCGTGCGCCATCGCCCACTCCTTCACGCCGTGGGCCACCGCGTCGACGATCGCAGGGTCGAAGGGCTCGTGCCCGTCGATCGTCCGGCGGAGCTTCTTGAAGATCGGCTTGGCCAGGTACTCGCGCTGGGCCTCCTCGCCGAACACGTACTGCCCGTAGATCGCGGTCCCGGCGTCGGACAGGTAGTCCTGCGTGCTCGCGACCCGGTGCGCGGCGATGCTGGCGATGGCCGTGGTTCGTGCGCTCATGACGCTCCCCTGCTCCTCGTTGCGGCTCGTGGGTGTCGGTGGTGTCTGCTCAGAAGGCTTCGAGATAGCGGTCCAGCTCCCAGCCGGTGACCTGGGTCCGGTACTCGTCCCACTCCGTCCGCTTTGCGGCGACGTAGTGGGACAGGACGTGGTCGCCCAGGGCCTCGGCGATGACGGGGTCGCGCTCCAGCTCGTCGATGGCCTCCCCCAGCGTCCCGGGCAGCTCGCGGATGCCCTTCTCCGCGATCCGTGACGCGTCCATCTCGAACAGGCTCTCCTCGACGGGGTCCGACAGGCTCAGCCCTCGTTCCACGCCGTCGAGGCCGGCCGCGATCATCGCGGCGAAGGCGAGATAGGTGTTCGACGAGGGGTCCGGGCAGCGGACCTCGCAGCGCGTCCCCTCGATCGACTTGCCGGGCGAGATCATCGGCACCCGGATGAGCGCGCTGCGGTTCGTCCGGCCCCAGGTGATGTACGTGGGCGCCTCGTAGCCGGGGACGAGCCGCTTGTAGCTGTTCACGAGCGGCGCGAGGACGGCGATCATGCCGCGAGCGTGGGCGAGGATGCCCGCCATGTAGCTGCGCGCGACGTCCGACAGCCCGTAGGGCTCCTTCGGGTCCGCGAACGCGTTCCGGCCGTCGGCGATCGAGAACAGGCTCTGGTGGGTGTGCATGCCCGAGCCGTTGATGCCGTGGATCGGCTTGGGCATGAACGTGGCGTACAGGCCGTGCTGCTGCGCGATCGCCTTGAGCGCGAACTTGAACGTGATCGCGTTGTCGGCGGTCTTGAGCGCGTCGGCGTACTCGAAGTCGATCTCGTGCTGGCCCGCCGCGACCTCGTGGTGGGCGGCCTCGACGCTGATCCCGAACGCCTCCAGCGCGTCGACCATGTCCTGGCGGACCTCCTGGGCGAGGTCCGTCGAGTAGTCGAAGTAGCCGGCCTGGTCGTGGGGGAGCGGCGTGATCCGGCCGTCGTCGCCGCGGCGGAACAGGAAGAACTCCAGCTCGGGGCCGGTGTTGACGACGTAGCCCAGCTTGCGCGCTCGCTCGACCTGGCGGCGGAGGACGTACCGGGGATCGCCGGTGAACGGCTCGCCGCGCGGCGTGAACACATCGCAGATCACCCTCGCCGTCCCGCGCCCGCCGCTCCCCGGTTGCCACGGGATCTCGTTGAACGTGTCCATGTCCGGGGCGAGGTACTGGTCGGACTCGGCGATGCGGGTGAAGCCCTCGATGGACGAGCCGTCGAACCAGGTGCCGTGCCGGACCGAGTCCTCGAGGCGATGGATCGGGATCGTGACGGCCTTGACCACGCCGAGGATGTCGGTGAACTGGAGCTGGATGAAGCGGATGCCGCCCGCGCGTGCCGCCTCGATCCGTGCGAGCGCCTCGCTCGCTTCCTCGATCGCCAATGCGCCCTCCTGCGCCATCGGGGACGCCTTGACGCTTGTGCTCGAGGCACGAAGCGAGGCGTCGACACCCGCGATGGACGGAGTCTAGAGGCGCCTGCGCGCCCTTGACGCGGCGTTGTGCCCCGTCTAGCGACCCGTTTGTTGTGCGGATTGCACTACGCGGACGGCTACGGCCAAGGCGAGACGGAGCTCGGGATCGCCCAGATCCCACCCCGTCCGGGCCTCCAGGTTGCGGACGCGGTACGCGAGCGTGTTGCGGTGGATTCCCAGCCGCTGGGCGGCCTCGCCCGCCGCGCCGTGGTCGAGGACCGCGCGGAGCGTCGCCAGCCGTTCGCGCACGCTCGCCGGACGCCCACCGAGCAGCGGCTCGAGCAATGCGGTCGCCTGCATCCGATCGTCGGGCAGGCTGCCCAACGATGCCAGCAGCCGATACGCGGCCAATCGGTCGGCGCGGGCGACCATCGGCGGCTCGGCGAGGCGTTCGGCCGCGTCGAGAGTGGCCCGAGCGTTCGCCTCCTCCGCCGGGCGTCCCCCCGGCTCGTCGAAGGGGAGTGACAGCGCGACCGTCCGGCCCAGGTACTCCGCCACGCGGGTCGCGATCCGGAGGCCACGGGGGTCCGCCGGTTCGAGCGCGGCGATCGCGCGGAGGTCGAGGCTCTCGCTCGTGCCGCGCAGGCTCAGGCGTCGAGCGGCGAACCGGAACCGGAGCTCCTGGCGGATCTCCTCGCGGCTCGGCTCCCCGGGGATGGACTCGGGCTGGCGGGCGACGAGCACGACCCACGGCGGGCCATCGCTCGGCAGGGCGTCGGCTCGCGAGCTCTCGTCGCGGGCACGCCGCACCTGTGACTCGACGAGCAGCTCGAGGCTCAGGAGCGGCGCGACGCGCTCGGTCGCGACGGTTTCGAGATCCGAGATCGAGCGGTCGCCGAGGAGGACCAGCCAGCCAGCAGGCGCGGTGTCGCCGGGCGCGCCCGGGAGCGGGACGCGCTTGCCGCCGGACAGCGGCCGGGTGAGGTATGCGGCGACGGCCGCGGGCGCGTCCGGGACATCCGCGGGGGCGTGGAGCGCGATCGTGTCGCCGCGGCGGCCCTCGAGCGCGACGGCCCGCCGCAGGAAGCCGCCGATCGCCGCGACGAGCGCCTCCACCCCGCGGGCCGCCATGGCGAGCTGCGCGAGATCGGCCTCGAGGACGCTCGACTGGCGCTCGAGCTCGCCCCGTCGGTCGACGAGGAAGCCGATCAGCCGCTTCTCGAGCGTCGCGGGGTCGAGGCCATTCACGCGGATCGCGGGGAGGCCGGCATCGGCGGCGGCCTCGCCCAGGGCGCCGAGGGCGTCGTTGGCCGGGCCGGGCTGCGTCTCCGTGCCTGTTGCCGGGGCGGTCGGGACCAGCAGCAGCCCCGCGGCGCCGCTCCGGGCCAGCGTCTGGGCGAGGTCGACCAGGTCCGGCGGCGTCGGCGCGACCACCGCGAGCGAGCTGGCCGGGACGATGACCAGGTCCGACGACTCGAGCACGTCGAGCGCCGGCACGCGCGCCCGGAGGATGCGCACCCACCCGACGCCTCGCGCCTCCTCGCCGGCCGGCACCGGCGCGCCGATGGACTCGGCGTCGGGGAGGAGCGTGGCGAGGATCTCGTGGAGCGCGGCCATCGCGGGAAAGTGTGCGGCACGCGGCGCGGTGGGGGCGCATCGTCCGCGCCCGCGTTCGCGGTCAGCCAGTCAAGGACGACTGGTGGTCGAGGCGTCAGCCGCGTTCTCGTGCACCTGGGGTGGCTTCTGTCGTCATGCAGTCAGTGCACGACTCGCTGGCAGCAACCTGGCGGCCGCGGCGTGACGAGGAGTCGTCCTCTGACCAGGTGGCGGGAGGAGACGCCGACGAGGACGCGGACGGGGACGAGGGCGCCCGCCGAGCCTTCACCAGGTCCTCCAGCACCGCCCCGAACTCTCGCGTCACGTCGACGTACCGGTCCGCGCGCACGGCCAGCGCCAGCCGCCCATCGGACGAGACCCGTGCCCAGACCCGGCGACGGGGCATCCAGAACGTGATCAGCAGCCCGACGACCAGGCACACGGCGGCGATCCACACCAGCCCCTGCCCCGGGTCCCGCTTCGCGATCAGCAGCGTGAAGTCCTGGAACCCGCGCAGCTCGACCGAGAAGTCCGTCCCGGCGGCAGTGTCGGACTCGCCGCGGACCAGCGCCAGCGGCTCGAGCCCCGCGATCCGCGGCGTCCCGTCGTCGTTGGTCCCGACCGCGCGGAACGGGAGCACCAGCAGCACGCCGGGTCCGTCGGCCTGCCGCTGGAGAACCATCTGGAGCGCGACGTCCCGACCGGGAACGGCGAACTCGGCGAACGGGAGCCCGGCCGCGGAGTCGGTCATCGGGATGGGTCCGGACCACAGCGGCCGCCCGGACGTGTCGCGGAT
>DASSRG010000139.1:0-11435 GCA_035701885.1 Candidatus Limnocylindrales bacterium | reverse complement strand
GCGTGAGCGGTATCGGGCCAAGCTCATCGACAACGCCCGTGGGGTGGGCGAATGACCAGAATGCGGGCCTGAAACCGGGCTAACGCTCACGGAGGCAACCATTAGCCAGGTCGACGCTGCCCAGTGCTCGTGGGGTGGGCGTTCGGCAGGACGCCCCCGCGAAGTGAGGCTGGCCGAAGACCGCGCACCAAGGAATCAGGAAGGCCCCGGGCGGACCCAGGGCCTTCGATCAGGTTCGGAGAACGAACGCTATGACTTGAGCAGCCCGTTCGCGGTCAGGAACTCCTTGGCCACGTCGGCCTCGGACTTCTGGTCGACCGCCACCTCGACGCCGAGGCGCGTCAGCTCCTCGGTGGTGAGCAGCGCGGTGACCTTGTCCAGCAGCTGCTGGAAGCCCTTCGCGTCACCCACCTTGGCGAGGTAGTCGTCGCGGACGAGCGCGGTCATGTTCTCGGCCGGCTGGGTGTTCTTGTCGTCGTCGAGCAGGACGAACCCGAACTGGGCGATCGCGGGCTGCGTAGAGCAGAGCCACGCGAAGTCGACGCCCTTGCTCTCGAGCGCCTGGGCGATCGGGGCGTCGCACGCGGCGAGCGCCTCGCGCTGGGCCGGCGGGTAGTTGATCCCGTACGACTCGAGCGCGCCCTTGCACAGCGGGTTCGCGTCGCAGTCGGGCGGGAGCCCCCACTTGAGCTGGTCCTGGACAGCGGCCAGGTCGCTCATCTTCGCGAGCTTGAACTGGTCGGCCGTGTCCTTGCGCACGACGGCGGCGTTGGTGTCCTCGCCCGGTGAGATCGCGAACACGCTGATCCCCTTGGGCTTGAGGACGTTAGCCAGCGCCTCACGGTTGGTCGGCCCGTCGCCGGTGGGCGCCGACGAGTCGTAGTAGCCGAGGCCGGAGCCGACGTACTCAGGCGAAAGATCGATCTGGCCCTGCTCCAGCGCGGGCTGGCGGACCTGCCGAGCGCCGATGCCGAGGTTGCGGGTCACCTTGTACCCGTCCGCCTCGAGGACCTGTGCGTACATCTCGGCCACGAGCTTGGACTCGTAGAAGCCGTCCGACCCGATCCTGATATCGGGCTTTGCCGAACCGCCCCCACCCGACGAGCAGGCGGCGATCGCCACCAGCATCGCCGCCCCGAGGGCAGCCACGCGGGTAAACCGCATTGGGTCTCCTCCAATCCTGGACTTCCGCGCCCTTCCTGGGTCGCGCCCGGGCAGGGTACATGGGTCGAGTTGACACGAAGCGTCATGTTTCCGTGCCAACCGGGTGTACGTGGCGGCACGACCGCCGGACCAATCGGGCTAGATCCGGCCGGGCTGCATCTCCGGCAACGGGAACTCCGGGAGGTCGCTCGCGGCGTCCGTGCCCGGCCGCTGGGGGTCCGCGTGGCGCGCCAGCCGGCGCTGGATGAGTGCGAGCACGAGGTCGATCGCCACGGCGAGCACCGCCACCAGCAGCGCCCCGCCGAGCAGCTCGCCGGTTCCGGCGATGCCCTTGGCCCGCCCGTCGAGGATGAACCGCCCGAGCCCGCCGAACCCCACCACCGCGCCGATCGTCGCCGTCGCGATCACGTTGAGCACCGCGGTCCGGAACCCGCCCATCAACACCGGGGCCGCCAGCGGCAGCTCCACGTTGCGGAGGATCTGGCGCTCGCGGAGGCCCATGCCGCGTGCCGCCTCCACCAGGTCGCGGTCGACCTCCCGGAGGCCTGCGTACGCGTTCACGAGGATCGGCGGGATGGCCAGCAGGACCATCGCGACGAAGGTCGGGATGAGGTCGAGGCCGTACTCCGGGAACAGCTGGAGCGAGATCGGCAGGATGATCACGATCACCGCGTACGACGGGACGGCACGCCCGATGTTGGCGAGGTTGATCGCGAGCGTCGCCGCCCGGCCCGTGTGCCCGATGTACAGCCCGATCGGCAGCGCGATCGCGGTCGCCGCGGCGATCGAGACCGCGCAGATCGCGAGGTGCTCGAGGAGCCGGAACGGGATGCCCGTCTCGCCCTGCCAGGTGGCCGCCGCCGTCAGCCAGGTGATGAGCTCGTTCATCAGGCGCCCGCCCGTTCGGCGCGTGCGCGGGCCCACGGGGTCGCCAGCCGCTCGACCCGCACGAGCACGATGTCGACGACGAACGCCAGCACGACCGACAGCACGCCGCCCAGCACGTATTTCGTGGGGAAGAACGTCTGGAGGCCCTCGGTGATGAGCTGGCCGAGCCCGCCGAACGACGAGCCGAGGATGGACGCGACGGTCGCCAGCCCGATGAGCGTCACTGCTGCGAGCCGGACGCCCGCGATCATCAGCGGGACGGCGAGCGGCAGCTCCACGCGCAGCAGCCGCTGCCGGGGCCGGTAGCCCATCCCGTCGGCTGCCTCGAGGACCTCGCGCGGCACCGCCTGGAAGCCGGCGACGATGTTCCGGAACAGGATCAGCAGCGTGTACGTGGTCAGCGGGACGAACGCGACCAGCATCGAGAAGCCGAAGATCGGCACCAGCAGCGCGAACGCGGCGAGCGACGGGATCGTGTACAGGATGCCGGTGATCACCGTCGTCGGCCCGTACACCTTCGGCTGTCGGATCGCCCAGACGGCGAGGCCGAAGCTGATGCCGAAGCCGACCACGAGGGGCACGATCACGAGGATCAGGTGCTGCCAGACGGCGCCGAGGATCGTGTCCCAGTTGTCGGCGATCCAGTCCCAGCGGATGTCCACGGGTCAGGCCGCGTCGCTGGCGTCCGGGTCCGCGGGCGCGGGCGGGTCGCTCGCAGGCGACGTGGGCTCCGCGCCCCCGGCGCCTTCGTCGGCATCGGCGCCTTCGTCGGCATCGGCGGCGTCCTCGGCATCGGCGGCAGCACGCTCCGTGGCATCGAGCGGCCGCGCGTCGCGCTCGCGCATGAGCGCCGTGATGTCGTCCATCGTGACCATGCCGCGCAGCGCGCCCGTCCGGTCGACCACGAGCCCCGCCTGCACGTCGGCATCGAGCAGCATCGACAGCGCGTCCTTGAGCGTCGTCCGGCGGTCGAGCAGCGGCGACGTCGACTCGACCTGGTCCGCCGACACGACGCCCGTCGTCAGCCGGTCGCGGTGGACCCAGCCGACGGGCCGGCTCGCCTCGTCGGTCACGAGGACGTACTGGAACGGCGTCTCCGCCGCGGCCCGCCTGGCCGCCGCACCATCTCCGCCGACCCGAGCCGTGACGACCGGCGACAGCGGCACCTCGCCGATCCGGAACAGCGACAGCCGCTTCAGCCCGCGGTCGGTGCCGACGAACCGCGCCACGTAGTCAGACGCGGGGTTCGCGAGGATCTCGGACGGCGGCCCCACCTGCGCGACGACACCGCCGGCCTGGAACACCACGACGAGGTCGCCCATCTTGATTGCCTCGTCGATGTCGTGGGTCACGAACAGGATCGTCTTGGCGAGCTGCTCCTGGAGCCGCAGGAACTCGTTCTGGAGCCGCTCACGGACGATCGGGTCGACCGCGCCGAACGGCTCGTCCATGAGCATCACCGGCGGGTCGGCGGCGAGGGCCCGGGCGACGCCCACCCGCTGCCGCTCGCCGCCCGAGAGCTGGGCCGGGAACCGCCGGGCGTAGCGCGCCGGGTCGAGGCCCACGATCGACAGCAGCTCGTCGGAGCGTGCCTTCATCCGCGCCTTGTCCCAGCCCAGCAGCCGCGGGACCGTGACGACGTTGTCCTCGATCGTCTGGTGGGGGAACAGGCCCGTCTGCTGGATGACGTAGCCGATGCCCCGGCGGAGCTCCGTGGTGTCGCGGGTTGCCGCATCGACGCCGTCGAGGAGGATCCGGCCCGACGTGGGCTCGATCAGCCGGTTGACCATCTTGAGCGACGTCGTCTTGCCGCAGCCCGACGGGCCGACGAGGACGCAGATCTTGCCGGCGGGGACCGTGAGCGACAGGTCGTTGACGGCCCCCGGCGCGCCGGTCTTCGTCGCACGCGCGTCGTAGACCTTGGTGACATGGTCGAACTCGACCGAGGCAGCACGGGATTCGGTGGTGGGGGACGCGGTCATTCGGGCAGGGGGCTCCTCGCGGTTGCCCGAAGGCTACGCGATCGGCCCGCGGTGCCGCCTCCCCGGTCGCGGAGCGCTAGACGGGCAACGCCGCGAGGTCGCCCTCGACCACGCTGCGGTCCTCCTCGTCGGTGACCGCCTCGAGCAGCGCGGCGGCCTTCGCCTTCCATTCCGCGGCACCTTCGAGGTCGCCGGTCGCGACGAGCGCGCGCGCCATCGCCTCGGCAGCGGCCGGCCGGTCCCAGTCCTCGATGCCGTCGCCGCCGTGGTCCAGGACCTCGTTCGCCCGGCGGGCGTGAAAGACGGCCTCGGCGCCGTGGCCGAGGACGCTGTAGACGCGGGCGAGCATCCAGTGGCCGCGCGCCTCGTTTGCGGCATTGCCGACCTGGCGCCAGTGCCACGCCGAGGCGTGCGCCGTGTCGATCAGCTCGGCGTCCAGGCGTGCGGTCCGGTCCTCGATCTCGAGGAGGTCCCAGGAGCGGTTGAACAGCCCAGCGGCGAGCGCGCGATGGGTCTCGGGGTCGAGGGTCGGAGGCTGGCTGGGCACGCTGATGACCTCCGTGATGGGGGGTTCGGACGGAGAGTTGCCGGGGTCGTAGGCGCCTGTGCCTGCACCCGGGGCGGCGGTGATCGAGAGCATGTGCAGCCGATGGAGCGCCCGCTGGAGGCGAGCCGTACGGGCTTCGAGCCGGACGCGCTCGTCCTGGAGGATCGAGGCCCGGGTCGCTGGCTCGTCGGCGTCCAGGAGCGCCCGGATGGCCGGGATCGACAGCTCCAGGTCCCGGAGTGCCGCCACGGCACGTGCCATCTGCAGCTGGTCACGCCGGTAGCGTCGATAGCCGGTCGCCGGGTCCACGTCGGCCGGCACGAGGACGCCCTCCTCGTCGTAGTGACGGAGGGCGCCGATCGTCAGCCCGGATTCCCGGGCGAACCGGCCGATGGGGAGCAGCTCGTCGTCGGTCACGGGCGCATCCTGAACCCTCGGGTTACCCGAGAGTCAAGCCCCTCGCTGTCAGCTCGGCGCCGTCGGTGCCGGGGGCGAGCGTCAGGCGTTGTCGAGCTCGCGCGAGATGGCACGCAGGATGAACCGTGCGGCCTCAGCCGACTTGCCGCCCAGCTTCTGCCCCTCGTCCTGCTCCAGCGCCACATCGAGGTCCGCCAGCATCGCCCCGAGGACCGGCGTCTTCTGGAGTGCCCCTGCCGCGAAGGCCGCGTTCAGGCCCTCGACCGCCCGGCGGGCGTTCTCCACCGCGTGGCCCTTCGCCTCCATCCACTCGCGGAACTCGGCGCGGGCGGCGTCGGCCGCGGGTCCCGTGCTCGGCATCGTCAGCCTCCCGCGCTCCTCGTCGGTGCCCCGCTGTGCAGCTCCTCGCCGCTCCGCCCGGCGCCGTTGGGCGGTCCGGAGGACGCCGTCCTGCCCTCCGCGGCCGCCCGCTGTTGCCAGCGCCGCGCCCGCCACTCGGGCTCGAGGACGCTCATGTGAAGCTCGTCCCACCATCGGCCGTCGCGCCAGATCGCCTCGCGCGACCGCCCCTCGTCGACGAACCCGACCCGCACGTACGCCCGGATCGCGCGTTCGTTGAACGCGAACACCGAGAGGGCGACGCGGTGCAGCCCCAGCGACGAGAACGCGTGGTCCACCATCAGGGCGGTCGCCTCGCCGCCATAGCCGCGGCCCCACGCCTCGCGCTCGCCGATCGTGATGTGGAACAGCGCCGAGCCGTTGTCGCCGTCGAGCTGGCTGAACGCGCACGACCCGATGAGCCGGCCCGTCTCGCGGACGTGAATGCCCATCGCGAGGCTGTCGGTGCCGAGCGCGCGCATCGTGAAGAAGCGCTCGATCTCCTCGGGGCGCATCGGCCCGTCCTGGTAGCGGGTCAACCGGGCGACCTCGGGATCCTGGTACCAGCGCATGAAGTCGCGCAGGTTGTCGCGCGTGTGGCGTCGGAGCACGACGAGCGAGCCGTCGATGTGGTCCGGAAACCAGCGCCGATGGAGCATCGCGGCAACCGTATCACCGTGCGCCGCTACCATCGCCCGCATGCGCCGCTGGGCCGAGGTCGCCGACCAGGTCGCCGCCACGACGAAGACGTCCGAGAAGACGACGATCCTCGCCGCGTACCTGCCGACGCTGGACGCGGCATCCCTTCCCATCGCGACGGTGTTCCTCACCGGGCGCCCGTTCCCCGAGGCGGACCAGCGGTCGATCGGCATCGGCTGGGCGGGGCTTGCCGGGGCCGTCCTCCGGGTCGCGGGCGCGGACGGCGACGCCCTGCGGCGGGCGTATGACCGGTTCAGCGACGTGTCCGCGGCCGTGGCCGCGGTCCTCGACGAGGCCGGGCACCACCCGCCTCCGGACGGCGAGCCGACGCTCGTGGAGACGCGCGCGGCATTCGAGGCGATCGAGCAGGCCTCGGGCGCCGCGGCCAAGGCGGCGCTCCTCGAGTCGCTCCTCGAGCGGGCGGCGCCGCGGACCGCCGCCGCGATCGTCAAGGTCATGTCCGGCGAGCTGCGGATCGGGCTTCGCGAAGGGCTCCTCGAGGCCGCGATCGCGAAGGCGTTCGACCGGCCGCTGGACGACGTGAAGCGGGCGTCCATGCTCACCGGGGACATCGGGCAGACCGCGATGCTTGCGCGGGACGACCGGCTGGCGGACGCGGCGATGACCCTGTTCAACCCGCTCAAGTTCATGCTCGCGTCGCCGGCGGAGGACGCGGCCGAGATCGTGCGGCGGCTGGGGCCGACGGTCTGGGTGGAGGACAAGTACGACGGCATCCGTGCCCAGCTCCACCGCCGCGGGAACGACGTCCGCCTCTACTCGAGGGACCTCCACGACATCAGCGGCCAGTTTCCGGAGGTCGTCGAGGGCGCCCGCGACCTGCCGTGGTCGGGGATCCTCGACGGCGAGATCCTCGCCTGGAAGGACGGCGTCGTGCTGCCGTTCCTCCAGCTCCAGGCACGCCTCGGCCGGAAGAACCCGAGCGCGAAGATCCTCGCCGAGATCCCCGTGATCTACGTCGCCTGGGATGTGCTGGGCATGGACCGCGACGCCGACACCGTCGTGACGCCGCTGCTGGACGAGCCGCTGACCGCCAGGCGGGCGGCGCTCGAGGCCCTGGGGCTCCCGCTTGCCGAGGATGGCGGTCGCTTCGCGCTCAGCCACCTCGTCTCGGTGGACTCAGTGGAGGGGCTCGAGGCGGCGTTCGCCGAGGCGCGCGCCCGGCGCAACGAGGGGCTCCTGGTGAAGGACCCGACGAGCCGGTACTCCCCGGGGCGCCGCGGCCTCGGCTGGCTGAAGATGAAGAAGGCGCTGGCGACGATCGACTGCGTCGTCGTCGGCGTCGAGGTCGGCCACGGCAAGCGGCACGGGGTGCTGAGCGACTACACGTTCGCGGTCCGCGACGAGGCGAGCGGGCAGCTGGTCACGATCGGCAAGGCGTACTCAGGCCTCACGGACGCCGAGATCGCCGAGATGACGAAGTGGTTCCTCGAGCACACGATCAGCGTCCACGGGCGCTACCGGGTGGTGGAGCCGAAGATCGTCGTCGAGGTCGCATTCGACGTGATCATGCGGTCGTCGCGGCACAAGTCCGGGTTCGCGCTGCGGTTCCCGCGGATCGCCAACCTCCGGCCCGACAAGCCGGTCGACGAGATCGACACGCTCGAGACGGTCACGCGCCTGTACGAGGACCTGCAGCTCGGGGCCGAGCACCTGGTCACCGCGAGCGCCAGGCGGTAGTCCTGGGGGCTGCTGCAACTCGACGGGCGTCCGTATGCTGGGCGCGACGGCGCTCGCGCGCCGGGGGACACGCACGAGGAAGCCGAGATGTTCGCCGCGTTCAACGACCTCCAGCGCCTCGAGATCACGCTGTACACCGACGCCCTGATCACAAAGGGCCTCGTCCGGACGCGGCAGCACCGCGTGACCGACATCCTCAACCTCGCCGAGGACCCGTTCCTCATCCTCGAGGACGTGGTCGTCGAGGAGTTCGGTGGCCGCGGCGATCCGATCGAGGCGGCGTTCGCGCAGATCAACCTCGACGCGGTGCTGTTCGCCGTGGCGACGACGCCCGTCGAGCCGGTCCCTGAGCTCCGGACGCCGAAGGTGCGCGAGGAGGCGATCGTCTCGATCCCGCCGTTCCGTGTCACGGGGACGATGCACCTGCTGCCGACCGAGGGGAACCTCCGAGCGGCGCTGTCCGAGCTCCAGGGCCGCTTCCTGCCGATCACCGACGCGACGTTCTGGTCCGACCACGTGGGCGAGCCGCGCCAGCAGGCGGTCCTGGTCGCAGTCAACCACAAGCGGGCGCAGATCCTCGCGCCGCACAAGGTCCGCGACCCCTGGGCCGGCATCGACGATCCGGCGGGCGCGGCGGGCGCGGCGGGCGCGCAGGCAGGAGCAGGAGCCGTCGAGGCGGGCGGACCGGGAGAGTCCGCCGGCGTCGGCGACCCCCTCGCCCCGCCGCCCGCGCCGGGCGCCGAGCTCGATCCGTGGCGGATCGAGCGGCCGCCGGAGCGCTGAGCGCCGGTCTCCGTCCACTCGCGAGACTCGGGATCGCGATACACCTTCGACGCGGAGCACGCGGCGCGTAACCGGCGGCCCGGACCGCCAGCGGCCCGGACCGTCGGCGTCGTCCGGTCGCGTCAGCCCGCCGAGGGATCCTCGCCGCCGGCCCGGGTGCCGCGCTCGGCCGCATCGGCGAGGTCCGGGCGACCGCTTGCGGTCCGGCTCTCGCCGTCGGTGCCCTGTTCGGCCAGCTGACCGAACCCCTCGCGCATGCGCTCGAAGTCCTCCGCGTCCGCATCCGGCTCCTTGCCGGGCGTCGCGTCCTGCCAGGTGGCGGCGACCTGCTCGGTCGCGTGCTCGATGGCCGGGTCGCCGTCGCCGGGTCGCGCGATGGGATCGGTCATGGTCGGTCCTCCTGGGTGTGTCTTCGCACAGCGTCGGTCAGCACCGGTGCCGCCCGCATGCATCGCCCGATGAGTGGCCGTTAAGCCGTCATCGCGATCCTTCACCCATGGACGACGTCGCGATCGGCCGCCTGCTGCGCTCGATCCGGGTCCGGCTGCGGCTTCGGCAGGTCGACGTCGCGTCGCGCGCGGCGCTCAGCCAGCAGCTGGTGTCGCTCGTGGAGGTGGGCGCGCTTGAGCACGTCTCGATCCCGGCGCTGCGGCGGCTGGGCCGGGCGCTCGGCGCGGAGATCGTGATCGGCGTTCGCTGGCGCGGGGCAGAGGTCGACCGGCTCCGCGACGCGGATCACGCGCTGGTCGTCGGGGTCGTGGTCCGGCTGCTCGAGTCCCTCGGCTGGCTCGTTCGCACGGAGGTCACCTACAACGAGTACGGCGAGCGCGGCTCGATCGACGTCCTCGCGTTCCATCCCGGGACGCGCACGCTGCTCGTCATCGAGGTGAAGAGCGAGCTCGTGTCGGTCGAGGAGACCCTGCGCCGCCTCGACCAGAAGACGCGGCTCGCGCCGGCGATCGCCATGGCGCAGTTCGGCTGGTCGGCGGCGCGAGCGTCTCCGCTGCTGGCCCTGCTCGACACGCGAACCACCCGCCGGCGCGTCGCCCGGCACGACGCGGTCCTGCGGCGCGCGTTTGCGCTCCGCGGGCTGCGGGCGAAGGCCTGGCTCCGGACACCGTCCGATACCTCGGGCTTGCTGCTCTACGTGTCGGTCAACGCCGGCGATGGTGCGCGACGGCGGCCTGTCGGCGTCCGGCGCGTCGTCCGGCGGCGGGCCGCGGCGGCGGAGCGCGACTAGCGATCGCCGTCGGCCGGCTGCGTGTGGTGCTGGGCTGCTCGCCCGACGGTCTCCCGCCTGCTGGCCTGCTGCTAGGTCGTTCGTGGCGCGGGTCTTCGTCTTGAACCACTCGTCCTGACAGACACCAGCGTGGCTGGTCATCGGACGCGCCCCGCGCGGGTCTACGTCGCCCTGAACCGCTCGTCCTGGCAGACACCAGCGTGGCTGGTGGTGGGAGACTGCATGTCAGGTCTGGGGGGCCGACTGATGGCTGCGGAGCGGGCGTGCCGTTCGTCCCGCAGCGTTTACCTGACACGTACCAACGTGACTGGTGTGCGGCAACGGCACGGCCGCGCCTCGCGGCCCAACACCATGGCTGTTGGTGCACGGCCGGGCGAGAGCCGGTCCGCCGCTCTCGGCACCAATGACGATGGTGTCTGACATCGCGGGCGCCTGGCTCGGCGTCCAGCACCACTGTGAGTGGTGTGTGGCAGATCGGCCGGTCGAGGAGGCGACGCGAGGGGCTCGGCGTCCAGCACCACTGTGAGTGGTCTGTGGCAGATCGGCCGGGACGAGGCGGCCACGCGAGGCGAGTCCGACAGGCGGAGAGCCCGAGCACGGTGGCCCGCGCTGGACGAGGCTCGGACGCGCGCGAGGGCGAGCGGACCCCCTAGCGGTCGACCGGGAGGTCCAGGCGGTCGCCCCACTCGGCCCAGCCGCCGTCGTAGACCGCCACGTCCTCGTGGCCCAGCAGCATGAGCACGTAGGCGAGCTTTGCAGCCGCCACGCCTGACCCGTCGTAGCAGACCAGGCGGCGGCCGCGGGTGATGTTCGCCCGAAGCAGAATCGACCGCAGCTCGTCGGCGGACCGCAGCCGTTGCGTCCCGGGCTGGTGCATCGTCGCGACCGGCACGTTGACCGCCCCGGGGATGTGGCCCAGGCGTCGAACGTTGCCCTCGAACCCGCGGTACTCGGCGGGACCCCGGGCATCCACCAGCAGCACGTCCGGCGCGCCGAGCAGCCCGCGAACGTCCGCGGTCGTCAGCCGCTCCCGGACCTGGGCGCGTGGCGTGAAGACCGCGGGTGTCGGCACCACCTCGCCGTTCGCGATCGGGTACCCGCCTTCGATCCACGCGGGCCAGCCGCCCTCGAGGATCCGCGCCGACTCGTAGCCGTACGCCCGGAGGCTCCACCAGATCCGCGATGCGAAGTACGACACGGTGTCGTCGTAGATCACGACCGACGTCCCGTCGCCGATCCCCGCCCGGCTCATGACGCCGCCCAGCCGCGCGGGCGCGGCGAGGATCAGCGCATCGCCGCCCTCGGGCGTGTCGATCACGTCCGCGCGCCAGTCCATGTACACGGCGTCGGGGACGTGCCCGGTCGCGTACAGCGAGCGCGCCGTGCCGTCGGGCCGCCAGCGCGCGTCGACGACGCGCAGGTCCGGCCGGCCGAGGTTCTCGGCCAGCCAATCGGGCGTCGCGATGAGCTCGGGGCGCGCGATACCGGCCAAGAAGCGGCCTCCGTGGTGACGGTCCAGGGCGGCGGGGGGCCGTCCGTATCATAGGCCCGTGGTCTCCCCCTTCATGCCCGACCCGGAGAAGGTTGCCGCGATCCGCGAGCTGCTGCCGGCGACCGGCGCCGGGATCTACCTCAACGC
>DASSRG010000138.1:0-3066 GCA_035701885.1 Candidatus Limnocylindrales bacterium | reverse complement strand
GCCTGAACCAACCCAGCGGAGATCCATGAGCCTGCAGCTGCATCGCCCGGACGGAAAGGGCGGCCTCGAGGTCCGGCCGGTCACCGACCAGAACTGGCGCAACCAGCTCAAGTCGTCGCGCTGGGGCAAGTCGCTCAAGGGCGGCACGCTGCCGGAGCTGGCGAACCCCGAGATGAACCCGACCTCGACCCTGCGGTCGGTGCTGTTCTGGGTCGTCCTCGCCGCGATCACCTTCGGGATCATCGTCGTCGGGTACGGGATCGAGCTGCCGGTGGTAGGTCACCTGTTCGCCCTGCCCACGCCCCCGCCCACGGGATAGCGCGGGGAACCGGATCGCGACGCGCGGCGTCGGGGGGCAGTCATGCAACGAGCAGCGATCGTCAGCGGCGTCCTTGGCCTCGGGTCCGTCCTCGTGTTCGCGGCCGCGGCCCTGGCCGCCGCGCTGTTCCCGAACGGCGGGACCGTGAGCGCGTTCAACCAGTTCGGCACCATCGGTCGCGGCGGCGTGGCGATGCCGGCGCCGATGCCGGCCATCGAGCCCGGGGTCATCGTCGATGACGGGAAGGACGACTTCATCGTCGGCCCGCAGCCCGTCGAGGACCGGTAACCCGCGCCTCGCACGCACGCCGACCGGTCCGCCGATCGGGCTCCCGCGCTGACCGGCCATATACTCAGCCGACCATGCGCCTTCTCTCCCGATTCTTCGACACCAACGACCGCGAGGTCGCCCGCATCCAGCCGCTGGTCGACGAGATCAACGACCTGGAGGACGAGTTCGCGGCCCTCTCGGACGACGAGATCCGGGAGCGGATCGACGTCATCAAGGCCGAGATGCACGAGGTCGCCGCGGGCGACGAGCCGTCCGACGACGAGCTGAACCACCCCGACTCCGAGCGCCGGCGCGATCTCGCGAAGGCACGCCACAAGCGCGAGAACGAGCGGCTCCAGCGCGCGCTCGACGAGGTCCTGCCCGAGGTCTTCGCCGCCTCGCGCGAGGCGAGCAAGCGGGCGCTGGGCATGCGCCATTTCGACGTCCAGCTCGTCGGCGGCATCGTCCTCCACCAGGGGAAGATCGCCGAGATGAAGACGGGCGAGGGCAAGACCCTCGTCCCGACGCTCGCCTTGACGCTCAACGGCCTGAGCGGCCGCGGGGCACACCTCGTCACGGTGAACGACTACCTCGCCCGCCGCGACGCGCAGTGGATGGGGCCCGTCTACCACTTCCTCGGGCTGTCGGTCGGCGTCATCGCCCACGACACGAGCTACCTGTTCGAGCCGGGTTTCCCGACCACGGACGAGCGGCTGATCAACCTCCGCCCGGTGAGCCGCCGGGAGGCCTACGCCGCGGACATCACCTACGGCACCAACAACGAGTTCGGCTTCGACTACCTGCGCGACAACATGGTCGACCAGCTCGAGGGCCGGGTGCAGCGCGAGCGGTCGTACGCGATCGTGGACGAGGTCGACAACATCCTCATCGACGAGGCGCGGACGCCGCTGATCATCTCCGGCCAGGCGGAGGAGTCGGCGGACCTGTACTTCACGTTCGCCCGGCTCGTCCCGCGGCTGAAGGGCCGCGAGGAGGGTGCCGAGGAGGGCGGCGACTACTTCGTCGACCTCAAGGACAAGGCGGTCTCGCCGACCGAGGAGGGCGTCGAGAAGATCGAGCGCCTGCTCAACGTCCCGAACCTCTACGACGCCGACCCGCGCCTCGCCCGCCACTTCGACTCGGCGCTCAAGGCGCACGCCCTGTACAAGCGCGACCGCGACTACATCGTCGAGGACGGCGAGATCGTCATCGTCGACGAGTTCACCGGGCGCAAGATGCCCGGCCGCCGATGGAGCGAGGGCCTGCACCAGGCGATCGAGGCGAAGGAGGGCCTGCGCGTCCAGCGCGAGAGCCGGACGCTCGCGACGATCACGTTCCAGAACTACTTCCGGCTCTACGACAAGCTCTCCGGCATGACCGGCACGGCGATGACCGAGGCCGAGGAGTTCCACAAGATCTACGGCCTCGAGGTCGTCGCGATCCCCACCCACCGGCCGATGATCCGCGAGGACCTGCCGGACCTCGTCTACAAGAACGAGGTCAGCAAGTTCACCGCGCTCATCGACGAGATCGAGGAGATGACCGAGGCCGGGCGGCCGGTGCTCGTCGGCACGGTGTCGGTGGAGAAGAGCGAGATCCTGTCGACGATGCTCAAGCGGCGCGGCGTCAGGCACGAGACGCTCAACGCGAAGCAGCACGAGCGGGAGTCGCTGATCGTCGCCCAGGCCGGCCGGTCCGGGACCGTGACGATCGCGACCAACATGGCGGGCCGAGGCACGGACATCCAGCTCGGCGGCAACCCGGCCGGCATCGCGTCGGACCTGCTCCACAAGCGCGGGCTCAACCCGGCCGAGGTGGACAAGGAGACGTACGACGCCGCGCTGGCCGAGGCGAAGGCGATCACGACCGAGGATCACGACAGGGTCGTCGAGGCGGGCGGGCTGCACATCATCGGCACCGAGCGCCACGACTCGCGGCGCATCGACAACCAGCTGCGCGGCCGGTCGGGCCGCCAGGGCGACCCCGGATCCTCGCGCTTCTACCTGTCGCTCGAGGACGACCTCATGAAGCGGTTCGCCTCGGAGCGGGTCGCGGGGCTCATGGAGCGCCTGGGCCTCGAGGACGACGTCGCGATCGAGTCGAACCTGGTGTCGAAGACGATCGCGTCGGCCCAGAACCGCGTCGAGGGCTTCAACTTCGACATCCGCAAGCGCGTCGTCGAGTTCGACGACGTCATCAACAAGCAGCGCGAGACGATCTACGCCGAGCGCGACAAGGTCCTCCGCAACGAGGACCTGACCGAGACGGTCCGCGAGTTCCTCGAGGCCGAGGTCGACGCGATGGCCGACCAGTACCTCTCGGGCGAGTCCCCCGCCGAGTGGAACCTGGAAGGGTTGTCGGTCGCGCTCCACGCGATGGGCATCACCGGCGAGGGCACGAGCGAGCAGGACCTCGACGAGATGGCGACCCGCGACGAGCTCGTCGGCCACCTCCACGACCTCGTCGACGGGGAGCTC
>DASSRG010000137.1:0-3825 GCA_035701885.1 Candidatus Limnocylindrales bacterium | reverse complement strand
ACACGACGGTCCACCTGACGAACTAGCGGAGCGCCGGCGCTTCGTCCACCGTCACCCTGCGATCGGCGTGGGCACGTGCCGGTCGCCGGGTCGACACGTGCTGCGCGCGCTACTCGGGACCCAGGTCGTAGCCCATCGTCCTCGGTAGCCGGACGAGCCACCGTAGCGGCGGCGGCACGAACCCGCCGACGTCGTCGCGCTGCTCCGCGGCGACGATCGCCTCGCGGATCACGCGTGCGCCCACGAACCGGAACGGCTCCGGCGGGAACGGGCGTGCCTGGTGGCCCACGAGGGGCAGCCGCGCGACCGGATCGTCCAGCGCGTCGCTCGCGAGGGCGGCAAGGATCCGCCCGCCGAGCCACGCCGGCCCTACGCCCGTGCCGCTGTAGCCGTGCCCGAACAGCACCCGGCCGTCCGTGCCCGGCGCGGCGCCGAACGACGGCAGGTGGTTGGGCGCGATGTCGATCGGCCCGCCCCAGGCGTCGACGAGACGGACGTCCTCGAGCATCGGGAACATCCGCCGGAACCCGCGCGCGGCCAGCCCCACGGACCCTCGATCCTGCTCCACCCACGACCCCATGCGGCCGCCGTATCCGGCCCGGCCCCCGCCGCCACCGAACGCGATGCGGCCGTCCCTGGTGGTGCGGAAGTAGTGGTTGGTGAACCGGCAGTCGGTGATCGCCTCGCCGCCCGACCAGCCCAGCTCGGCGAGCCTGTGGGGGATCGGCTCGGTGAGGACGATGTAGCTGGACCAGGTCACCATCCGGCGTCCGAAGCGCGCCCCCGGCCAGCCGGCGGCCCACGCGTTGAGCCCGAGGATGGCGCGACGCGCGCGTACGACAAGGCCGCCCTCGAGCTCTGCACGGACGCCGGCACCCTCTGTCCGCACGCGGCTGACGGCCGTCTCCTCGTGGATCGTCACGCCGCGCTCGAGGAGCACGCGACGCAGCCCACGGGCGAGCCGCGCGGGCTGGATCGAGGCGTCGGACGGGACGAGCATCCCGCCGCGGAACACCGGCGAGGCGCAGGCCGCCTGCACCTCGGCCGGCGTCAGGGCTTGATAGCGATCCGCGACGCCGAGCGACGCCGCGAGCTCGAGCATCCCGGACCACGCCTCGTCCTGGGCGGGCGAGGAAGCGACGACGAGCGTCCCGCCAGGGACGAACCAGGGATCGACGCCGTGGCTCGCGGCCCAGTCACCGATCCACGCCGGCGCCCCGTCGAGCGCCATCGCGGAGGCCAGGCCGCCCTCCCTCCCGAACGACCCGACGAGCGCCGGCAGGGCATCCCACCAGCCGGTGAGGAAGCCGCCGTTCCGCCCGCTCGCCCCGCCGCCGACGATGTCGCGCTCGAGGATCGTGATCCCGAGACCGGGCTCGCGCTCGAGCAGCCACCACGCCGTCCACAGGCCGGTGAAGCCGCCGCCGACGATGACGACGTCGGTCGTGCCATCGGTCGTTGGCGGAGGGCACGGTGCGCCCGGATCGGCGTCGAGGGCCTCTCGCAGCCACCAGCCGCGCCGAGCGCCGGGCTCGAGGCCAGCGAGGTCACGGTCGACGATCGCGCGGAGGCGTTTGCCGCTGGGAGGACGGGACGGTCGCCGGGCGTGGTCGGCGGACGTCTCGTCCGGCAGGGTCGGATTGGCGGGCATGCGCCCAGCCTCGCACGCCGTGGTCGGCCGTGCAGCCGCAACCCGCCGCGCCGGGCCGGAGACGTGATGTCAGGCGGCCGAGCCGGTCCGCTGGTCGACGCGGTCCGCGCCCGAGGGCGACATGGCGCCCGCCATCGCCTGCTCGGGCGTCGCGTCCGCATCGCCGTCCGCTGCGTCCGATTCGCTCAACAGCGACCCGTCACGGAAGACGTACAGCAGCGGCATGCCGCTCGACGACGCGAGCGGATCCTGGTACCGGCTCTTCGCCCGCGGGTACTCGACTTGGAGCAGCGCCTCGAGGCGGCTCGGGATCGCGGCCGCGTGACGAACGCGGTCGAAGCGACGCAGCTGCTCGAGGACCAGCCGCTGGAAGCCGTCGTCCTCCCGTGGGTAGGTGCGGATCTCGACGCGGGTCCGCAATACGCCAAGCGGGCGTACAACCTCTGTCATGCGGACGATCTTGGGAATCCCCGCCATGGGACGCGAGCGGGAAATCCCCCCAAGGGCCGAGGTGGGCGGTTACAGATTCGTGGCCCCGTCCGGTGATGCATCGGCGTCGTCGGCAGCGGACGCGGCTCGCTCCTCTCCGACCGCGTCCCAGACCGCACGGACGAGGCGTTCGACGCGATCGGCGGCCTCGGTATACGCGGGAGTGTCGCGTGGCGTGCCCTGGCGGACGACATCGGCTGCCTGCAGCTCGTCGAGCAGTCGTCGCAGGGGAAGATCGGAATTCATCACGAGCGCTCGGATCCCCGGGGGCCACCCGAATCCTCGCCCGATGGTCTGCCGGAGGGCGGGTTAACCCGCAGATCGGCGTTGCAGTCGCGTTGCACCGACGCACCGTGCGGCACCGCCGTGCCCGTCTGCGTGTCGCCCGCCGACCCCGCGCCGACGATCGATCACCTCCCGGAAGAACGCCTCGAGGCGCGGGACATGCGCGTCGAACGTCAGCTCGTGACGGTGCCGCACCACGTTCTCGCGGACGGATGGGGTGGCGACCTCGCGTCGGAGCTGGTCCGCGGCGTCGCGCCAGTCGCGGATCAGGATCCCTGTCCCGGTGCGCGTCGCCCACTCCTGCGTCGCGACGCGCGAGCCCTCGTTCGCCCGCTGGATCATGGGCAGGCCGGCCGCGCCGAACGTCGCCATGCGCGCGGGCAGGTTGAGGTCGTCCCAGGTCGCGCGCCGCAGCTCGCCACCGTTCGAGCTCTCGAACACGTGGAGCCAGCCGGCGTCGTACCGCCCCAGCTCCTCCACCCAGTGCTCCTGCCCCACGGTGGGATGCAGGTGGAGATGGTTGGGCGCCAGCCCGCGAGTCCGCTCGATCCACGCGCGCCATTGGCCGTGGGTGAAGTCGCCGTAGAAGTGGAGGTGGACGTCCTCGTCGGCGAGCGCGGCCACATCCTCGGGATGCAGCCCGATCGGGCGGCCGGGCACGACGGTGTGGATCCCGCCATCGTCGAACGGGCCGCGCGGCGGCAGCGGCGCGTCGAACCAGTCGGCCTTCGGCAGATCACCGTCCAGCACGAGCGTGCGTTCCGGGTCGTCGGCGCCCGGCACCCCGAGGCCAAACCAGTCGCGCATCGCCTCGCTCGTGTGGATGACGCCGTCGGCGCCCGACGTGAGCGCGACGAGGTCCGGCCAGTGGCCGTGCTCGAGGCTGATGAACGGCCCTTCCTTGAAGTGCCACACGAAGGGGACGCCCGGGTTGGCGCGCAGGACCGAGGCCGCGAACGGCACCGCCTGCCAGTTGAGCAGCGCGTAGATGACGTCCGGCCGCGTCTCGCGGATCGCCTCGGCCGGGTCATCGCTCGTCGCGTCCTGCACGTGCCCGAACGGCAGCGGCCCCACCGTGTTGTACCAGTGCGGGTTCGGCATCCACAGACCGAACAGCCGGTGCCCGGCCTCCTCCAGCGCGAGGATCCGGTCGGCGTTGTACGCGAGCTCGCCGACGAGGAGGATCCGAAGGCCGTCCGGGCGAGGCGCCGTCACGCGCGCCGGGTCTCGGTAGCGTGCGTAACGCGCGACCTCATCGATCGCATCGCCGGTCGTCGTGTGGAAGCGGAGCGGTTGGGCGACCCGGTACCGGCGCCGATACGGCGCGATGCCGCCTTCCGGCTCGCGGAGCAGCCGATGGCGCTGGCCCGGATGCTCGACCCACTCGCACGTCACCACGC
>DASSRG010000136.1:0-12886 GCA_035701885.1 Candidatus Limnocylindrales bacterium | reverse complement strand
GTGTGCAGGCGCATTACCTCAACACCAACATCGCCAACGCCGAGAAGCGCAAGGATGCCGTGGCGCAGATCAAGGGCTGGATCGGCGATGACAAGGTGCACATGCTGATGCATTCGGTTGCGTTTGGCTCACTGCAACCATTCATCGGCGCGGATGCCGGCAGCCAGCTCACCCAGGCGCAGATGGAGATGACGCTGGACGTGATGGCGAACAGCCTCGTGTATTGGGTGCAGGACCTGTGGCGCGGCGGGTTCCTCGGACCGGGCTCGAAGATCTACGCGATGACGTCCGAAGGGTCGTCGCGGGTCGTGCCGTCGTACGGCGTCGTGTCGTCGGCGAAGGCGGCGCTCGAGTCGCACACCCGGCAGCTCGCGATGGAGCTCGCCCGGCTGGGCACGGGCGTGACCGCCAACACGATCAGGGCCGGTGTGACGCTCACGCCGGCGCTGATGAAGATCCCCGAGAAGGACGCGATCATCGAGGCTGCGACTCGCCGCAACCCGACCGGCCGCATGACCACGACCCAGGACGTCGCGAACACGATCCTCGCCCTGTCGGGAGAGGGGACCGAGTTCATCAACGGCGAGATCATCGGCGTCGACGGCGGCGAGTTCATCACCGGCTCCTAGGGGCGAGCAGTGAGCGGTCGCGTCCTCGTCGTCGGGTCGGTCAACGTCGACCTCGTCGTCCAGACCGAGCGGCTCCCGGTCCCCGGCGAGACCGTCCTCGGCGGGACGTTCAGCCGGTTCCACGGCGGCAAGGGCGGCAACCAGGCGGTCGCGGCCGCGCGGCTCGGCGTGCCCGTGATGCTCGTCGCGGCGCTGGGCGACGACGACCTTGCAACGGACGCGCGCGCCGCCCTCGCCCGCGAGGGCATCGGCACCGAGGTCATCGCGACGATCGACCACACGGCGACGGGCGTCGCGCTGATCCTGGTCGACGCGAAGGCGGAGAACCAGATCGCCGTGGCCCCGGGCGCGAACGCCGGGTTGACGGCCGCGCACGTCCGCTCCGCGCTCGGGCGCCTGCGACCCCACGAGGCCGACGTGGTCCTCGTCACCCACGAGATCCCGACCGATGCCGCCCGGGAGGCGCTGCGGATCGGCCGCGACGGCGGCGCCTGGACGGTGCTCAACCCCGCACCGGCCGACGGCATCGACCGCACGATGCTGGCCCTCGCGGACGTCGTGACGCCGAACCGCGGCGAGCTTGCCCGGCTGGCAGGCGCCGACTCACGCCGCTCCGGCCGGCCGACACCCGGCGCCGAGGACCCGATCCGCGCGGCTCGCACGCTGCTGGAGACGACCTCCGAGGGCCCCGGGGCCGGCAAGGCATTCCTCGTGTCGCTCGGTTCCTCGGGCGCGGTGCTCGTCTCCCGGGACGCCGCGCCCGTCGACATCGCCGCGCCGAAGGTCGCGGCGGTGGACGCCACGGGCGCGGGCGACGCGCTCAACGGCGCGCTCGCGGCCGGGCTCGCAGGCGGGCTGGACCTGGAGACGGCGGCTCGGCGCGCGGTCGTCGCGGCGTCGCTGTCCGTCACCCGCGCCGGCGCCCGCGAGGGGATGCCGACCGCGTCGGAGCTGGCGGACGCGCTGGGGGACGCCCCGCCGGCCTGAGTCGGGGGACTACCTGCCCAGCGCCTCCACGACCCGGTCCACGTTCCAGCGCATCACCGACTCGTACGAATCCAGCGGGGCGTCGCCGACGCTGTCCGTGTACAGGTCCGTGACCACCGTCGCGCCCGTCTCGTTGGCGAGAATCTCGACGACCACCGGGTTGAACTGCGCCTCTCCGAAGATCGCGCGGATCCGCCGGTCCTTGATCCGCGACGCGAGGAGCGCCACGTCGCGCGCTGACGGCTCCTGCCCGGGCGAATCCACGACCGTGCCGTCGATCGTCAGGCCGTAGGCCGCCGCGAAGTAGGCGAGCGCGTCGTGGAAGGCGACCACCGTCCGGTCGGCGGCCGGGATCGCGCCGATCCGCGTGCGCGCCTCGTCGTCCAGCGCCGTCAACCGCTCCCGGTACGCCGCGAGGTTGGCGGCGTACGTCGCAGCGCCGGGCGGATCGAGCGCCGTCAGCTCGTCGGCGATCCGCTCGGCGTAGCGGGACGCGTACTCGACGTTCATCCACAGGTGCGGGTTCGTGGCCTCACCCGGCTCGTCGCCGCCGAGGTACTCGACGTCCGCCAGGTCCTCGGCAAGGGCGACGACGCTCGCGCTCGTCCCTGCGTCCTCGACCAGGTCGCCGAGCCAGTCGTCCAGCCCGAGGCCGTTCCGGAACACCAGCCGCGCCTCGGTGACCCGCCGGATGTCGGACGGCTTGGGGTCGAAGGTGTGAACCTCGCCACCCTTGGGGACGAGGCTCTCGACGCGCACCCGGTCGCCGCCGACCTGGCGGACGAGGTCCGCGAGGATCGTCGTCGTGGCGACGACCGGGATCGCGTCGGGGTTCACATTCGCGCTCTCGGCCGCCGCGCGGCACCCGCCGACGGCGGTCATGACGACGACCAGCGCGAACGCCCCGACGAGGACGAGCGGCGCTCCCGGGCGCCCGCGGCCGCGCACGATCAGGACGGGTCCGCGGAGCGGGCCGCGTCGCATGCGGCGCACAGCCCGAAGATCTCCAGCCGGTGCGAGGTCACCCGGAACCCGCCGCGCCCGCCGATCTGCGCGAGGACCTCGGCCAGCCCGCGGTCGTCGACGTCGAGCGAGCGCCCGCAACGGGTGCAGATCGCGTGGTGGTGATGGGCCGGCTCGCAGGCGACGTACGCGTGTTCCCCGTCGGGCAGGTCTACCCGTTCGACGAGGTTCAGGGAGGCGAGGAGGTCGAGCGCGCGGAACACGGTCGCCCGCCCCAGCCCCGGGTGCCGGGTCCGGGCCTCGTCCACGAGCTCCGCCGCGGTGAAGTGGCCCTCGCGGCTCGCGATCATCTCGGCGACCGCGCGCCGCGGCTCGGTCATCCGGCAGCCCGCGTCCTCGAGCGCCTCTACCAGCGCGTTGGTGGCAGCGCCGGTCGTCATGCGACCACCCCGTGCACGTCGTCGGTCTGCGGCTCGGCGAGGCGCCCGCCCCGCCGGGCGAGGAGGCCACGCGGGCCGAACGCGAGCGCGAGGATGAACGCCGCCGTCTGGACGAGGACGATCGTCGCCCCACTCGCGACATCGAACCAGTAGGACAGGTACAGCCCGATGACCGAGCTGCCGACGCCGACCAGCGCCGCGACGAGCATCAGGCGCGTGAACCGGACCGACACGAGCTGGGCGGTCGCGGCGGGGGTGATGAGCATCGCCACGACGAGGATGATCCCGACGGCCTGGAGGCTCACGACGATCGTCAGCGCGACGAGCGCCAGGAACAGGTACTCGAGCCGGTCGACCGGGATCCCGGATGCGGCCGCCCCGAGCGGGTCGAACGTCGCGTACAGCAGCTCCTTCCACAGCAGCGCGACGACGACGATGACGCCACCACCGATGACCACCAGCGCGACGAGGTCCTCTGGCCCGATGGCGAGCACGTTGCCGAGCAGGAAGCTGAACAGGTCCGCGACGTAGCCCTGGATCGTGCTGAACAGGAACACGCCGAGCGCGAACGTCCCGGCGAACAGCACGCCGATGGCCGTGTCCTGGCGGATTCCCGCACGCTTCGTCACCCAGCCGATGGCGAGGGCCGTCGAGACCGCCGCGATCGCGGCGCCGACGTAGAACGGGATCGACAGCATGTACGCCGCCACGACGCCCGGGAAGCCGGCGTGGGCAATTGCGTCGCCGATGAACGCGATGCCGCGCAGCACGACGTACGTGCCGACGACGGCACAGACGATCCCGACCAGCGCCGACGCGACGAGCGCGCGGATGAAGATCGTGGTGCCGAGCGGCTCGAGCAGCAGGTCCATCAGCGGCCGTGCTCGTGGAAGTGCTTCTCGCCTGGCGCGGCGTCGTCGTGGTGGTGCGCGTCGTCGAGGACGATCGTCCGGCCCTCGAGCTGGAGCAGGTGGCCGCCGTACGCGGCGGCCAGCACCTCCGCGTCGAGGAGGATCTTCGCCGGCCCGTACGCCACGACCGTCCGGTTCACGGCCAGCACCTGCTCGAACCGCTGTGCCGCGGCGGCCAGGTCGTGGGTCGTGGCGACGATCGTCTTGCCGCGGTCCGCCTCCGCCTCGAGAAGGTCCATCAGCAGCTCCTGTGTGGCCGGGTCGATGCCGGTCACCGGCTCGTCGAGCAGGAACAGGTCCGGCTCCGCGGCGAGCGCCCTGGCGAGGAACACGCGCCGGCGCTGCCCGCCCGACAGCCGCCCGACCTGCGTCCGGAGGTGTGGCTCCATGCCGACCTTCGCCAGGGCCTCGCGGACGGCCCGCCGGTCGTCGGCCCCAGGCCGGCGGATCGGCCCGAGCCGCGGGAAGCGGCCCATCATCACGACGTCCTCGACGGTGACCGGGAACCCCCAGTCGACGAGCTCGGCCTGCGGCACGTACGCCACGCGCCGCGCTTCCCGTCCCGCCGGCGCGCCGAGGATCTCGACGCGGCCCGACCACGGCTCGATCAGCCCGGCCATGAGCTTGAGCATCGTGCTCTTGCCGGCGCCGTTGGGACCGACGACCGCGAGCAGGCTCCCCGGCTCCACGGCGAGCGTCACGTGCTCCAGCGCCGTACGGTCGCCGTACCCGGCGGACACGTCGCTCAGCCAGACGTCGGCGTGGGCGTGCGCGTGCGACGCGTCGAGCGGATCGTCGTGCGTGTGCGGGATGCGGCCCGGGTGCGTGTGGAGGCCCGGGCCAGCGCTCGAAGGCGGCGTCATATGAGACACAGTATCAACAACTGGACACGGCGCGCAAGGGCGGCTGCGTTCTCGACCACCTGCCAACCGGCCCGCGAGTCGGGCCGAAGGTCCCTACCGCCGTCGCACCGACCTGTCCGAGGCTCGTTTCGCGCACCTGCGCCATGATTCGGCGCGTCCCGCGCGCCACGCGACCGATGGAGGCCTCCCCTGAGCGGCACGAAGTCCAGCACCTCCCAGACCACCCGACGCGATCGGCGCGCGGCCGAGCGCCAGGAGCGGCAGCGGTCGTCGTCCCGGCCTTCACGATCGGGAAGCGGCGGCTCCCGGTGGCTCAACACCGGGACGATCATGCTCGGCGCGATCGTGATCGGCGTCGCGATCGTCGTGTTCGTGGCCAGCCAGCAGCTGGGCGGCCGGGTCAGCGGCACCTTCGACGATCCGGGCATCAACTACCCGGCCCAGCTCATCGACGGCAAGACGATCGGCCGGGCGGATGCGCCGGTCACGCTGGAGGTCTGGGAGGACTTCCAGTGCCCGGTCTGCGCCCGTCACTCGCTCCAGGTCGAGCCGGTGATCGTCTCGAAGTACGTGACGAACGGGACACTCCGGATCGTCCACCACGACCTCGCGTTCCTCGGCCGAGGTGGCTCGGACGACGAGTCGGTGCTCGCCGCGAGCGGCGCCGTGTGCGCCACGAGGCAGGCGAAGTACTGGAGCTACTCGCACTGGGTCTACGCGAACCAGGACGGCGAGAACGCGGGCGGCTTCAGGGCCGACCGGCTCAAGGCCATCGCGGAGGCCGCCGGCGTCGACACCTCGGACTGGGACGCCTGCACGACCGACCCCGCCGTGCGGCAGGAGGTCGCGGACTCCACGTCCAAGGGCATGGCACAGGGCGTCAACGCGACGCCGACGATGTTCATCAACGGGACGATGGTGACGCCCGCCGGGCTCAAGACCGTCGACGAGCTGTCCGCGCTGATCGAGGAGGCCGCCGCGGCTGCGGGCACCTCTTCGGCGTCACCGGCAAGCGCAAGCCCGGCGCCGTAACGGTCCCACGCTCGGGCGGGACGATCGTCGGGGTGGAATCGCGCGCCTGACCGCCTAGGATGCCGGGGCCGCGAGCCGCTCTGCGTCGCGGTCCGTCGCGACCGGATGTCGCGCGCCGGGAGGGATCGAATGGCGCTCGACGCCCTGCGGTCCACCTTCAACTTCAAGCGACCGAGCGCGCCAACCGGGCCGATCCCGGGCTGGGGCCAGGCTCCCATGCCCGACGCGCCGCCCGCTCCGTCGCCGGAGCTCACGGTGCCGCCCGCATCCGATCCCGTGCCGTACCAGGCAACCTCGTATGCGCCGCCGGCCCCGGCTCCCTGGGAGGCCGAGAAGGCCCCGTGGGACGTGCAACGGACGCCCTGGGACGCGGAACCCACGCCGGACGACCTGCCGGTGGACTCCGACGCTGACACGAGCCTGGTGCCCGAGCCCGAGCCCTATGGCCTGCCCGTGCAGGCGATGAGCGACACCACATTTGCGGTGCCGCCGGTCTCTCCCGAGCTCCTGGCCGCGGCGCCGGCACAGGTCGCGCCCGCCCAGCCCGCGCCTGCCCCCGCAGCTGCGCCCGCGGGCGGGACGTCGTCCTACGCCGCCGACCAGTACGCCGCCGTGTTCGCCGATCCGATCGCGGGCGGCGGCACGGGCGAGGGCTCGTTCGGCTGCCCGAAGTGCGGTCGGACGCTGGACCGCGGCACCTTCCGGTGCGAGGACTGCAAGACGTTCCTCGTGCTCGGCCAGCCGCTTCGGCTCGTCGCGCCGTTCATCGCCGGCGGCCTCGTCATCGGCATCCTCGTGACGACCCTGCTCACGAACCTGTTTGCGCCGCCGAAGGCCGCGCCGGTGGCAGGGCTGGACGGCGCGATTGGCGGCACCGGCGCCGGAACGGTTGCCGGCTCGCTCGACATCCCGTCCGGCGCCGCGGCGGCGCTCCGCGGCACGACCGCGATCAACGGCCGGCTTGCCGCCGAGGCGACGACGCTGCGCAAGGCGCTCGATGCGAAGAAGTTCCGCCCCGGCGACGTCCAGAAGGTCCTCCGCCGGATGGCGATCGACGCGCGCGCCGGCACCGGCATGCTCACCACGCTCGCCGCGTGGCCGGAGGCCGCCGGGCAGCAGGCCGCGCTCGACGCCTTCTACGCGGATCTCCAGCGCCAGATCGACGGCGGCCTCAACGCCTCGGTCCGCAGCGCCGGGCCGTACAAGAAGGCGGCCAAGGCGATCCTGGCGACGCTCGAGCGGACGCCCGATCTCGACGCCGATGCGCGAACGCTCGCAGGACAGTCCGGCATCGAGCTCGCGCCGGTCGAGTTCCCGAAGAGCCTCCGCTAGGCCGTTCGGCCCCGGTCCCTAGCGGGCCGGCGCGTATCCGGTCAGCTCGACGTACGCCTCGCCCTCGATCGGCACGCCGTCGCGCGTGGCCCGGAGCGTCTGCGATCCCTCCCAGTAGACGACGCCCGTCGTCGGTCGCGTGTCCAGCTCCTGCTGCGCGACGGTGGGCTCGAGCACGATGTCGAGGCCATCGTCAGGCAGCGTCACGTGCCAGCCGGCCGGGTACGTCGCCCCGGTCGTCGGGCTCGTCCAGGTCCGCGTCACGTCCACGGCGAACGCCCCGCGGTCCAGGCGCCGGGTCGTGCCGTCCGCGGCGACGAGCGTGCCGTACACGAGCGGGTAGGTGCCGTCCGCGGCTCGCACGAGCGAGAGCGTGATGTCCGTTCCGTCGGCGAGGTTGACCGCGAACCAGTCCCAGCCGCCCGCACCGACGGAGATGAAGTCGCCCCACTGGTGGTCGAACCAGGCGTCGCCATCGACGGTCAGCGTGCGATCCCCGAGCGTGACCGTGCCGGTCGCATCCATCGAGGTCCGCGAGTAGTAGTACGACGAGCCCGCGACGCCGAAGTCGATCCAGCCGTCGCCATCGTGGAGGGCCGGGGGCTTGCGGCTCGACAGCGCCAGGTCGATCGCGAACGCATCGACCGGATCACCGCCGATCTCGGTTCCCTGCGCCGCGGCCGCCAGGCGGTCCGCGCCCTGTGAGCCGGACATCGTCCACGGTGTGCTGCCCGGGACCGTTGTCCCGGTGAGATCCAGCCCGGTGACGGTGAACGCGAACCCGGTCGGGGTGCCGTCCGCGTCTCGCGGCGACCCGTCGACCTGCGGCCCCACCTCCGACCGCTGCGCGTAGTGGAACGCGTCGCCGGTCTCGTCGGTGAGGGCGAGGTGGGACGCCCAGGACACCGGGAAGCCGCCGCGCTCGGCGCGGAAGACCACGTATTCGAAGCCGAATCGCTGACCGTCTTCGGCGCGGAGGTGACCGGTGTAGTACCACCACTCGGTGAGCCGGTCGTGCGGACCGTCGTCGCGCGGCAGCTCCACGGGGATCGGATCGGGCGGTCGCGGGGCCGGCGTCGTGGGCGGCGTCACGACCGGGCGGGCGGCGGGCGGGTTCGCGAGCACGGGTCCCGAGCACGCCGCGATGACGAGCGCGAGCACGACCAAGGCCATCAAGCGTCGGGTCATCGAACCGCCGCCTCCACCTCGGCCTCGGTGCGCGGCAGGATCGGCTGGAGCGCACGGTCGAGCCGCTTCGGCACCCACCAGTTCCACCGTCCCAGCAGGCGCATCGTGGCTGGCACGAGCAGCGCCCGGACCACGGTCGCGTCGAGGGCCACCGCGATCGCCACGCCCAGCCCGAGCGCCTTGATGAGCACGATGTCGGCGAACGCGAAGCTGGCTGCCACCACGACGACGATGAGCGCGGCCGAGCTGACGATCCGCCCGGACCGCTCGAGCCCGCGCGCGACCGCCTCGGTGTTGTCGCCGGTCCGGTCCCAGGCCTCCTTCATCCGCGACAGCAGGAACACCTCGTAGTCCATCGACAGCCCGAACAGGACGCAGAACAGGATCACGGGCTGGGTCGTCTCCACGAACCCGAGCGGCTGGAACCCGAGCAATCCGGACAGGTTCCCGTCCTGGAAGATCCACACGAGGGCGCCGAAGCTGGCCAGGATCGAGAGCGTGTTCATCACCAGGGCCTTGATCGGAAGCACGACCGAGCGGAGCAGGACGAACAGGACGAGGAACGTCGTCAGGACGATGAACGCCGCGGTGCGCGGGAAGTCGGACCAGACACGGGACACCACGTCGTCGACGTCCGCGGCGCCGCCGCCCACGAGCACGCTCACGCCCGCCGGCGGGGCGAGCGGGCCGGTGGGGGCGCGCAGCTCGCGGGCCAGCGCCCGGCCCTCGTCGCGGTTGGGCCCGTAGGGTGTCGTGACGGTGAACGCGGTGAGGTCGCCTTTGGTCGTGGCGGCGAGGGCGGTCGCGACGAACCGATCGGGCGGCCCGGCGGCGCTTCCGTACAGCAGCTGGTACTGCGCGAGCGTCAGCCGTGGATCCACGTCCACGAGCGACGCCACGTGGCTTACACGAGGATCGGCCGCCAGGCGTCGCGAGTAGTCGTAGAGCTTCGCCAGGTTGTCGGGCGTGGTGGCGTCGCCGGTCGTCCGCACGGCGATCACGAGCGGCGCGAACGCCCCCTCCCCGAACTCGCGGGCCAGGACGTCGTACGCCTCACGGGACGGGACGGAGGGCGGAAGGATCGACGCATCGGGCGCGTTGAACCGGACGTGGAGGAACGGGATCCCGAGCACGAGCAGGAGGGTGAGGGTCGGGACGAGGACGGCGACCGGGCGGCGCATCACGCGGCGGGCGAGGCGCGCCCACGGGCCGTCCGCCGACGGCTCGGCGGTGATGCCGCGGACGCGGAGGCGATCGACGCGCGTCCCGAGGATCGCGAGGATCGCCGGCAGCAGAGTGACGGCGGCGGCGACCGCGAGTCCCACGACGATCGCGCCGGCGATGCCCACGGAGCGCAGGATCATGAACTCGAACAGGACGAGGCCCAGCAGCCCGAGCAGCACCGTCAGACCCGAGAAGAACACCGCGCGCCCGGCGGTGGCGACTGTGACGCGGACGGCCTCCTCGACGCGGTCGGGCCCGTCCCGGTGGGCGAGCTCCTCCCGGAAGCGGCTCGTCATCAGCAGCGAGTAATCGACGCCCAGGCCGAGGCCAAGGAGCGTCGCGAGGTTGAGCACGAAGATGCTCATCGGCGTCACCGACGCGACGACGAAGATCGCGGCGAGCGCGACCAGCACGGCGGCTCCACCGACGGCGAGCGGCACGCCTGCCGCGACGAGGCTGCCGAAGACGAGCACGAGCGCGAGCGCCGCGAGCGGCAGCGAGATGACCTCCGAGCGGCGGAGATCCTGCTCGGTGACCGACTGGACGTCGCCGTAGAACGCCGGCCCGCCCGCGACCTGGACGCGGATCCCGGGCGCCTCGTGGAGGAGGGCCGTGACGCCCGGGATCGCGTCCGGAGAGTCGTCCGGCGGGAGGTCGAGGAACACGATGTCGTACGCGGTGTGACCGTCCGCGCTCACCTGGCTCGGCGCGAGGACGTGCGAGAGCACGCGCGTGACGTGGGGTGCGCTCGGGACGTCGCGGGTCGCGGCGTTCACCGCCGCCAGCCACTCGGGCGTGCCCGCCGTCAACGTGTCGGAGGTGTAGACGAGCACGAACGCCGAGGGCTCGACCCCGAGCTCGTCCTGGAGCAGCTGCTTCGCCTTCGCCGACTCCAGGTCGTCGAGGATGAACCCGCCTGCCGACAGCGCGCCCGGCGCCTGCGGCGCGAACGGCAGCGCGACGATGATGAGCACCGCCCACGCCGCGACGATCCACCAGCGACGGCGGACTGCGAAGCGGCCGAGGCGATCGAAGCTCATGCGTGCTCCGGTTCGGGCGTCACGCCGGGACGGATTGTTTCATGCGCGTGACAGGTAGCATGTTATCACGCCCGAGCGGTCTGCTAGATTCGCCCCCGTGACGATCTTCACGGTCTGGTTCCAGAACTTCCCCAACAACTTCGTCATCCTGCTGGCTGCGTCCGCGATCGCCATCGGCTTCGTGTTCGTGTTCGCGAAGGCGGCGATGGTCGCCGAGGGCGGGCGCCAGCCGATCGCCAGGAAGATGGCGTCGCCGAACACGAAGCTGCTGTTCGCCGTGCTGTTCGTGCTGTGGGCGATCGTGTTCGGGATCGGCCTCCAGCTCGTGCCCCACGAGGGCGCCAGCTCGCCGTACGGCGGCATCGGGCTGATCGCGCTGTTCAGCGGCTTCTTCATCCTGATGGGCCTGATCTGGAGCGTGGTCGGGGAGTAGCCCGTCTTACGCGCTCGCGACCTGGAGCCCGGCCGTTGCGCCGGGCTTCGTGATTGCCGGGGTTATCAGGCCGGTTACGCCCCGCGGATGCCCGGCCGCTGCTCACCCACCGTCCATTGGAGCGAGAACTTCACCCGGCTGGTCGCTGACCGAGCGCCGCGCGCCACCCGTTCATCGCGCTGCACGATGACGGTGCGCCAGGAGGGACTTCTCCTCCCAATGGTCAGCCAGCGCGCAACGAGGGCGACGGAGCCCCGGCGGACACTAGGGCAGCGCCTGGACGATCGCCTCGGTGAGGTCGCTCGGAGCGCCCAGGACCTGGAACATCACGTCGTCCTTGAGGTAGACGACCGTGTTGAGGCCGCTTCCGGCGATCTCGTAGACCGACTTGCCGCCCATCGTCCGGAGCTGCAGCGCGTCGGCGTTGCCGAACGTGGCATCGACGATCGACTTCGGGTCGGCGCCCGGCACCCGGATCGCGATCACCAGCCCGCCCGCCCCCGCGTCGCGGGGCCGCGCCTCGGCGATCTGGATGTCCTCCAGCTGCACCTTGTTGTTGACGGCAAGCGCGCTGAGGACCTTCTCGTCCAGCGAGAGCCCGAGCCCTTCGATGTCGGCGCCTGAAAAGCTCGACTTCACCAACTCCGTGCCGCCGGCCGAGTCGGGAAGCATCGCAGCGAGCTCCGCGGCACCCGTCGGCCCGGGCGTCCGCTCCGCGGCGGCGGTCGGAACGGGGGTCGCGCCGGTCGCCGCGGACGGCGTGGCGCCGCCACAGCCCGCGAGCGCGAACGCGGCAAGGAGCGCGGCACAGGCGACGAGGACCGCGCGGCTCGGGCGCGGGAGGGATGACATGCGAGGAACCTCCGGGAATGAGTCGCGCGCATCGTACGGCCCCGGGACCAATGGGTCCGTGGACGGGTCGGTCCGCCCTTCGCTATGATCGGCGTCCATTCATACTGAATAGGTTCTATGCATCGGAGGAGCGACACGATGGAGACGGAGGCACGGACCGAGACCGCAGGCGGGGCGGTGACGCCCGCCGAGGCGGCCCCGTTCGTCAACCTTCGCGACCCCGCGCGTCGCCTGGGTCCCGACGGCCTGCCCGCGGTCAGCCGCCGCGCGCCGAAGTGGCAGGACGTCCCCGACGAGAAGTGGAACGACTGGCGCTGGCAGCTCTCGAACCGGGTCAACGACCTCGAGGAGGTCGCCGAGATCCTCGAGCTGACCGACGAGGAGCGCGAGGGCCTGTCCGCCGACGACAAGTTCCGCGTCGACATCACGCCGTACTTCATCAGCCTGATCGACCCGAAGGACCCCAACGACCCGATCCGCCGCCAGGTGATCCCGCTGGGCCGCGAGCAGAGCGCCTTCGTCGGGATGATGGAGGACTCGCTGGGGGAGGACCGCCACTCTCCGGTGCCCGGCCTCGTGCACCGCTACCCGGACCGCGTCCTGATGCTGATCACGACGCAGTGCGCCACGTACTGCCGCTACTGCACGCGAAGCCGGATCGTCGGCGACCCGACCCAGAACTTCAACCGTCGGGATCATGAGGCCCAGCTCGACTACATCCGGCGAACGCCCCAGATCCGCGACGTGCTGATCTCCGGGGGCGACGGCCTGACGCTCGCCCCGAAGCTCCTCGAGAGCGTGATCCGGGGCCTGCGCGAGATCCCGCACGTCGAGATCATCCGCATCGGCTCCCGCGTGCCGGTGTTCCTGCCGCAGCGCATCGACGACGAGCTGTGCGAGATGCTCGGCAAGTACCACCCGCTGTGGCTGAACATCCACGTCAACCACCCCAACGAGATCACGCCGGAGCTCGCCCGCGCCTGCGACAAGCT
>DASSRG010000135.1:0-18048 GCA_035701885.1 Candidatus Limnocylindrales bacterium | reverse complement strand
GCGGGGACGTACCACGCGCTGTTCCCGCGGGCCTGGCAGGTGTTCGAGCCGTCCGCGCTCGGCGGGATCCGGCTGACGGGCGAGCAGCTGTCGCCGGTCATCGCGCACGACTACGAGCGGAGCGCGCTGCCCGTCGGGTCGTTCGAGTGGCGCGTGGAGAACGAGGGCGACGCGCCGCGGACCGTCGGGCTGATGCTGAGCTGGGCGAACCCGCTGGGCGCCCGTGCCGGCGAGTGGCCGGTCGCGGGGCCGCGACAGGAGGCCGTCCGGGACGCCGCGGGAGCCGCGATCGTGTACCGCGACGGCGGCACCGGGCCAGCCGGACTGCGCGGCACCTTCGCGATCGCCGCGGGATCCGGCGACGGCGTCGAGCTGACCGCCCGTGCCCGCTTCGACGCCCGGTTCGACCGCGAGCTGTGGGCGGACTTTGCCGATGACGGGCGGCTCACGGGTGGCGACGACGATGCCGACGGCCGGCCGGCGCTCGCCGGCGAGTCGATCGGCGGGGCGGTCGCGGCCACGGTGACGCTCGCGCCCGGCGAGGCGCGGACGCTCCGGTTCGCGATCGCCTGGGACCTGCCGATGACCGAGTTCGGCGGCGGCCGGCGGTGGTGGAAGCGCTACACGCGGGACTGGGGTCGCACGGGCAGCCGCGCGCTCCATCTCGCGCGCCACACGCTGGCCGAGGCGGCGGGGTGGCGCGCCGCCATCGAGGACTGGCAGCGGCCGGTGATCGAGGACGAGGAGCTGCCGGCCTGGTATCGCGCGGCGCTGTTCAACGAGCTCTACTTCCTCGTGGACGGGGGCACGTTCTGGGAGGCGGGCGAGGTCGGCGGGGCCACGCCCGCATCCGACGACCCAGGGCGGTTCGCGCTCCTCGAGTGCCTCGACTACCCGTTCTACGACACGGTCGACGTGGACTTCTACGCGTCAGCGGCGATCGTCGAGCTGTTCCCGGAGCTGGAGCGGCGCGGGATCCGCGACCTCCTCGGCACCGTCGCCGGGACGGACACGACGCCCGTCACGATCGAGGCGTCGGGCGTCGTCGGCACGCGGAAGGCGGCCTACGCCGTCCCGCACGACGTGGGCGGCCCGGACGAGGACCCGTTCATCCGCCCGAACCGCTACCGGTTCCAGGACGTCAACGGCTGGATCGACCTCGCGCCGAAGCTCGCCCTGCAGGTGTGGCGGGACGTCGTGCTGCTGGGCGACGCGGCCCTCGTTACGGAGGCGCGGCCCGTGGTGGAGGCGGCGCTGCGGCGGCTCGCCGCCCAGGACACGGACGGCGACGGTCTCCCCGATCACGCGGGGCTCCCCGACCAGACCTACGACACCTGGCCCATGCACGGGCCGTCGTCGTACGGCGGGCTGCTGTGGCTGGGTGCGCTACGCGCCGCCGAGGCGCTGGCGCGCCGTGACGGCGACACGGCCGCGGCCGAGGGCTGGCGCAACGACTTCGAGCGCGGCCGGGACGCGTTCGAACGCCGACTGTGGCGCGAGGGCAGGGACGGCTACTACGCCTACGACGACGGCGGCGCGGTCAGCTCGGACAGCGTGATGGCCGACATGCTCGCGGGGCAGTGGTACGCGGACCTCTCGGGACTGGGGGATCTCGTCGACCCGGCGCGTGTCGCGCGATCGCTGCGCACGATCCACGACCGCAACGTCATCGACTTCGGCGACGGGCTGATGGGTGCGGTCAACGGCATGCGACCGGACCGCACCCTCGACGCGTCCAGCGAGCAGAGCCAGGAGGTCTGGACGGGCACGAGCTATGCGCTCGCGGCGTTCATGATCGGCCGCGGCCTCGCGGACGAGGGCTGGGAGACGGCCGCCGGGGTGGTGCGGACCGTGTGGCAGGAGCGCGGCCTGTGGTTCCGTACCCCCGAGGCGTACGATCGGGCCGGCAACTACCGCGCGAGCCTGTACCTGCGGCCGCTCGCGATCTGGGCCATCGAGGAGGCGCGCCGGCGAGCGTCCCGACAGGCGCGCTGAGGGCCTGCGTGCTGAGCGCGCGCTGAGGCCCGTCGTGCCTAGGAGGCCTCGGCCCGGACCCGCTCCGCGAACCGGGTGATCCGGCGGACCGCCTCCTCGAGCTGGTCGTAGGCGGTCGCATAGCACATGCGGACGTGTCCTTCGCCTGACGGCCCGAACGCATTGCCGGGGACGACCGCCACGCGCTCCTCGCGCAGCAGCCGCTCGGTGAAGGTGTCCGAGTCCAGGCCCGTCGACGTGATCCGCGGGAACGCGTAGAAGGCGCCCCGCGGCTCGAACGTCTCGAGGCCCGCAGCCCGGAGCCCGTCGACAAGGAGCCGGCGGCGGGCGTCGTACTCCGCCACCATCGCCCGCACGTGCGGCTCTCCGCCCTGGAGGGCCACCAGCGCGGCGTCCTGCGCGACCGTCGGCGCGGACATGATCCCGTACTGGTGGACCTTCACGATCCCCTCGAGGATCCCCGCCGGGGCGCACATCCAGCCGACGCGCCAGCCCGTCATCGCGTACGCCTTGGAGAACCCGCCCATGAGGATCGTCCGCTCCCGCATGCCGGGGAGGGACGAGAACGCGCGATGGCGGTACGTCCCGTACGCGAGGCGGTCGTAGATCTCGTCGCTGTACACGAGCAGGTCGTGGCGCTCGGCGATCCGCGCCAGCTCGTCCTGCACGTCGTCGTCGAGGACGGCGCCGGTCGGGTTTGCCGGGTAGCCGAGGAACAGCGCCTTCGTGCGCGGGGTGATCGCGGCCTCGACGGCAGCGGGATCGAGGGCGAACTCATCCTCGAAGGTCGTTGCGACGGGCACGACCGTGCCGCCTGCGAACACGATCGCCGGGACGTAGGCGACGTACGACGGCTCGTGGAGGATGACCTCGTCACCGGGGTCGCAGGTGGCGCGCAGGGCGAGGTCCACAGCCTCTGACGCCCCGACCGTGACGAGGATCTCGTTCTCCGGCGCGTAGCGGACGCCGTACAGCCGCTCCAGGTGCTCGGACAGGGCTCGCCGGAGCTCGATGGTCCCGAAGTTGCTCGTGTAGTGCGTCCGGCCCTCGCGCAGGCTCTCGACGCCCGCCTCGACGATCTCGCGCGGCGTGTCGAAGTCCGGCTCCCCCACACCGAGGCTGATGACGTCGTCCATCGTCGCGAGGATGTCGAAGAACCGGCGGATGCCGGACGGAGGCACCGCGCGGACGCGCTGGGCGAGGACGCGCTCGGCGAGCGGGGCGCGGGCGGGGGTCTCGAGGTCCGTCATCGCGAGAAGGGTACGCCCGGTCAGGCGGCGGTGGCCGCGGCGATGCGGTCGGCCGGCGAGGGCATCGAGGCGTCCTCGAGCGCGGCGAGGTCGTGCGGCGCGACGCGGCGCCAGTCCGCGTCCGCGGTGATGCCCTCGTACGCGCGGGCGGCGCGGAACAGGACGTCCTCCGACCACGCGGCGCCGATCAGCTGCAGCCCGACCGGCAGGCCCTCGGACAGGCCGCACGGGACGGACACGCCGGGCAGGCCGGCCATGTTCACGGGCAGCGTGCACGCGTCGGAGAGATACATCTGGACGGGGTCGTCCATCCGCGCGCCGAACGGGAACGCCACGGTGGGCGAGGTCGGTGCGACGAGGGCGTCGAACCCGGCCTCCCAGAGGCGGTCGAAGTCGCGCTTGATCAGCGTCCGGACCTTCTGCGCCTTCAGGTAGAACGCGTCGTAATAGCCGGCCGACAGCGCGTACGTCCCGAGCATGATCCGGCGCTTCACCTCCGCGCCGAAGCCCTGGCCGCGCGTCGCGAGGTAGTCCGCGAGGTAGTCGCCGCCACCGCGGACGCTGAACCCGTAGCGGACGCCGTCGTAGCGGGCGAGGTTCGAGGACGCCTCGGCGGGCGCCACGATGTAGTACGTCGCGAGGCCGTATTCGGTGTGCGGGAGGCTGACCTCCTCGACCGTCGCGCCCGCGGCCTCGAGCGCCGCGACCCCCTCCCGGACGCGTGCCTCGACGCCCGGCTCCATGCCGGCCACGAAATACTCCTTCGGCAGCCCGAACCGCTTGCCCCGCAGCCAGGAGGCCGCCTCGTCGTGCGAGGCGGGCAGCCGCACCAGGTCGTCCGGCACCGGGACCGGCGCGCTGGTCGAGTCGCGGTCGTCCCGGCCGGCGACCGCGTGGAGCAGCGCCGCGGCGTCGCGCGAGTCGCGGGCGAACGGCCCGATCTGGTCGAGGCTGCTCGCGAACGCGACGATCCCGTAGCGCGACACCCGGCCATAGGTGGGCTTCATCCCGACGATGCCGGTCAGTGCCGCCGGCTGGCGGATCGAGCCGCCGGTATCGGTGCCGATGCCGAGGGGCGCGTGTCGGGCCGCCACGGCCGCCGCGGAGCCGCCGGACGACCCGCCCGGCACCCTCGCCAGGTCCCACGGGTTCGCCGTCGGCCCGAAGGCGCTGTGCTCCGTCGAGGAGCCCATCGCAAACTCGTCCATGTTCGTCTTGCCCAGGATCACGGCCCCGGCGTCCCGCAGCCGCTCGGTGATGTGGGCGTCGAACGGGGCGCGATAGCCCTCGAGGATCCGGGAGCCGGCCGTCGCCTGCCCGCCGCGGACCGACACGAGGTCCTTGAGCGCGATCGGCACGCCGAGCAGCGGGTGGAGCGCCTCGACCGCGGCCGGTCCCTGGGCCCGGGCAGCCGCCAGGCGGGCGTCGGCCGCATCTGCTTCCGCGAGCGCGCGCTCGTCGTCGAGCGTCAGCCAGGCGTGCAGCCCCGCATCGGTCCGATGCGCCCGCGCCAGGTGCGCCTCCGTGATCTCGCGGGCGCTCACCTCACCCGCGCGCAACGCCGCCGCGTGCTCGTGCGCGAGGCGTTCGGTGAGGGCGTCGCCCGCGGCGTCGACCATGCCTATTCCCCGCCGAGGATCGCCGGGACGACGAAGAAGTCGCCGTCGCGCTGCGGGGCGTTCGCCAGCACGTCCTCGGGCGGCATCGACGGCCGCGCGACGTCGTCGCGGAGGATGTTCTCGAGCTCGATCGTCTGCGCCGTCGGCGGGATCGCGTCCGTGTCGAGCTCGGCGAGCGTCGCGTACTGGTCGAGGATGTGGTTCAGCTGGCCCTCGAGCCGCGTCAGCTCCTCCTCGGTGAGGCCGAGGCGCGCGAGATAGGCGACGTGCTCGACGTCGGCGCGGGTCAGGGCGGGCATGGGTCGATGATACGCGGGGAGCCTGCTCCCCTACCCCTCGTGCGGGTGCTCGTGCTCGTGCATGTGCGGCCGCTCGTGCGCCTCGGCCGAGGGATGCGCGGGCCCGCCGTCGGGATGCAGGTGGACGGACCACGGGTCCGGCTGGTGGACGGTGCCGCCCTCGTGCACGTGCGCCTCACCCAGGGTTCGCGCGAGGAACTCCCGGGTTCGCGGGTCGTTCGGGTCGTCGATGACCTGCTCGGGAGGCCCGACCTCCACGAACGAGCCTTCCTCGATGTAGTACACGCGGTCCGCCGCCTCGCGGGCGAACGCCATCTCGTGGGTGACGACGACCATCGTCGCACCCTGGTGGGCCAGCTCCTCCATCACGGTGAGCACCTCGCCGACGAGCGTCGGGTCGAGGGCGGAGGTCGGCTCGTCGAACAGGAGCACCTTCGGCTCCATCGTGAGCGCGCGCGCGATCGCCACTCGCTGCTTCTGGCCGCCCGACAGCCGGCTCGGGTACTCGTCGCGCTTCTCGCGCAGGCCGACCTGGTCGAGGTACCGCTCCGCGGTCGCGATCGCCTCGTCGCGCGTCACGCCCTTCACCCGGATGGGGGCTTCGATCAGGTTGTCGATGACCCGCAGGTGCGGGAACAGGTTGAACTCCTGGAACACCATCTGCGCCCGCAGCCGGATCTGCCGGATCTGCTCCCGGTGGGCGCGGTTCCGCGCGTGGAGCGGGTCGGCCGCCACGCGAAGGCCGTCGACCTCGATCTCGCCGACGGTCGGCTCCTCGAGGAAGTTGATGCAGCGCAGGAGCGTGGACTTGCCGCTCCCCGACTTGCCGATGACGCACACGGTCTCGCGCGGGTAGACGTCCATCGTCACGCCGCGCAGGACATGGTTGGAGCCGAAGTACTTGTGCACGCCGAGGGCACGGACGATGGGCTCGGCGCCGGCCGGCGTGAGCGAGCCGGGTCTGGCGAACGGATCGCCCTGGAGCGCGGTCACAGGCGGACCTCGCTCTCGGCGAGCCGCTTCTCGAGGCGGTCCTGGAACAGCGACAGGATGATCGTCATCGCCCAGTAGACGGCCGCGGCGAGCAACAGCGTCTCGAGCGTCCGGAAGTTGGACTGCCCGATGCGCTGGGCGCGCCAGAGGAGCTCCTGGACCGTGATCACCGACACGAGCGCGGAGTCCTTGATCATCGCGATGAACTCGTTGCCGATCGCCGGCGTGATGATCCGGACCGCCTGCGGGAGGATGATCCGGCGCATCGTGAGCCGCTCGGTCATCCCGAGCGCGGCCGCCGCCTCGATCTGGCCGCGCGGGATCGCCTGGATGCCGGCGCGGAAGATCTCGGTCATGTACGCGCCGTAGTTGAACGACAGGGCGCCGATGCCGAGGACGACGAGGGGGATGTTCGCGAAGCCCTCCCAGATCTGCGGCAGGGCGAGGTAGAAGAACAGCAGCTGGACGATGAGCGGCGTGCCCCGGACGAGCGACACGTAGAAGCTCGCGATGGCGTAGATCACCGGGTTGCGCGACAGGCGCCCCAGGGCACCAAGCGTCGCGAGGACGATCGCGATCGCGATCGAGGCGATCGACACGACGATCGTGATCGGGACGCCGCCGAGGATGTACGGCGCCCACAGCCCGATGAACGTCGTGTCGATCTTGTTCGCCAGGACGAGCGACCCGACGAGGATGCCGACGAGGACGACCCAGGTCGCGACGAACGTGATCCGGAAGCCGCCGCGAGCTCGGGCACGGGCCCGCGCGATCTCCTCGACGATGTCGGACTGGTGCGCGGCGTCCTCGAACCGCGGCTCGACGGCGCGATGTGCGGATCCCCCGATCGACATTCGGTGCTCCGGAATCCGCGAGGCCGCGTCGGTGACGCGGCCTCGTGATCAGGTGGGCGTCAGCCGCCCTGCTTGACGGTCAGATCGAGACCGAACCACTTCTCCGAGAAGCCCTTGAGCGTCCCGTCGTCGCGCATCTCGGTCAGGATCTCGTTGACCCGGGTGACCATGTCCGACGCGTCGGGCCCGGCCTTGTCGAACGCCACGGCGAGCGGCTCGTAGAACACGGGGTCGCCGACCTTGACGAGCGGCAGCCCGTCCTTGATCGCCTGGTCCACGGTGGTCGACGAGCTGAGCCAGCCCTCGAAGTCCGTGCGGCCCGCCTTCCACGTCTCCGCGCACAGGCGGTCGGTGGACAGGGTCGTCGCCTTGGCGCCGGCCGGGGCCGTCGTCGTCGGCGACTCGGTGCCGAAGTCCAGCTCGCCGTTGAGCCAGTCGAGGTACGTGGTCGCCTCGCCGACGCAGATCGTCTTGCCGGCGAGCCCGTCGAGGGTCGTGATGCCCGACGCGGTGCTCGCAGCCATCTGGGCCGGCGTGTAGTAGTACGGGTCCGAGAAGTCGAGGACCTGCTGGCGCTTCGACGTGATGGTCATCGACCCCACGCTGAAGTCCCAGCGGCCGCCCCACGCGCCCGCCGTGAGGGCGTCCCAGGACGGCGTCTCGAACGCGATGTCGACCCCGAGCCGCTTCGCGATCTCGGTGCCCACGTCGATGTCGAACCCCTCGTACGTACCGTCGCTCTTGAGCGAGCTCTGCGGGGGGTACTGGGGGTCCGTCGACATGACGATCTTGCCGGCCTTGAGCACCTTGTCCAGCAGCCCACCCTCGATCGGGGAGGCGGCCGCGGACTCGCTCGGGGCCGTGGACTCGGCGGCGCTCGGCGCCGCCTCGCTCGGGGCCGCGCTCGCGGCCTCGCTTGCCGCCGGCGATGCGCCGCCGCCACTGCTGCACGCAGCGACGAGCAGGGCGGTCACGCCGAGCAGGGACAGTCGTCCACGCAGGGACATGCACTCCTCCTTGCGTCCGGGACCTTGGTATGCGTGGCACCGGACCGGGCCGTAGTATGCCGCGCCTCGCCCCTATCGCGCGCCGATCGGGCATTCCAGATGGGTGTCGGTTCAGGAGCCGACCCCGTCCTCGGGGTGCCCGCCGGCGTCCGCGGCCCGCACGTCTCCGGCCAGCAGTCGTCGGAAGCCATCCTCGTCGAGCACCGGGATGCCGAGCTCGGTCGCCTTGGCCAGCTTCGAGCCTGCGCCCGGCCCGGCCACGAGGTAATCGGTCTTCTTCGACACCGAGCCCGCCGGCTTGCCGCCCGCGGCCCGCACGGCGTCCTCGGCCTCCTCACGGCTGAAGCCCTCGAGGCTGCCCGTGACGACGACCGTCTTCCCCGCGAGCGGTCCTTGCTCCGCCGCCGCCTCGTCGCGCACCACCGGGCGCTCGGGGACGACGCCGGCCTCCACCAGCTCGCGCAGCGCCTCGCGCGTCGCCTCGTCCTCGAACCAGGCGTGCATCGCGGTCGACACCGACGGCCCGATCCCCGACACCTCCTGGAGCGCCTCGGGGTCGTCGACCGCGACCCGCCGGAGCTCCGCCTCGATCGCGGCGAACCAGGGGTCGACCTCCACGCCTGACTCCTCGTCGGCCGCCGGCGGCCCGAATCCGTCCGGCCGGACGCGGCGGGCCAGCCAGCGGGACAGGTCGACCGCGGTGGATTCGCCCACCTGCGGGATCCCGAGGCTGTTGATCACCTTCGCGAGCGGCCGCCCGGTCCGCGCCCGCTGGATCGAGCCGTACAGGTTCTCGGCGCTCTTGCGCGCGAACCGCTCGAGCGACTCGAGGTCCTCGACGGTGAGCCGGAAGAAGTCCGAGCGGCGACGGATCATGCCGCGCTCGAGGAGCTGCGTGAGGACGGCCCACCCCGCGCCCTCGATGTCCATCCCGCCGCGGCCGACGAAGTGCTGGTACGCCTGCGACAGCCGGGCCGGGCAGACCGGGTTCGGGCAGAAGTGGCGGACCGCACCCTCGTCGCGGACGACAGGGGTACCGCAGACCGGACAGGTGGCGGGGACCTCGTACTCGCGCGCGTCGGGCGGTCGCTTGTCGAGGATCGGGCGCACCACCTCGGGGATGACGTCGCCCGCTTTCTGGAGCACGACCGTGTCGCCGATCCGGATGTCCTTGCGGCGCACCTCGTCCAGGTTGTGGAGCGTGGCCCGGGCGACGGTCGAGCCGGCGACCTTGGCCGGGCGCAGGTGGGCGACCGGCGTGAGCGTCCCCGTCCGGCCGACGTACGGGACGATGTCCTCCACGACGGTCTCGACCTGCTCGGGCGGGAACTTGTAGGCGATCGCCCAGCGCGGCGCCCGGCTCACCATCCCGAGCCGCGCCTGCTGGTCGAACCGGTCGACCTTGACGACGACGCCGTCGGTCTCGTACGGGAGCTCGTGGCGCGCCTCGCGCCACCGCTCGGTGAAGGCGATGACGCCCTCGATGTCGAGGCCCGACTCGCGCTCGGGGTTGACCGGGAAGCCGAGGGCCTCGAGGCGCGCGAGCGCCGCCGACTGCGAGTCGACGGTCGTGTCGTCCTCCACGAGCTGGTACAGCCAGGTCGTGAGCTGCCGGCTCGCGGTTACCGACGGGTCCTTCTGGCGCAGCGAGCCGGCGCCGCTGTTGCGCGGGTTCGCGTACAGCGCGAGCCCCATCTCTTCGCGCTCGGCGTTGATCCGGGCGAACTCCGCCTTGGGCATGAAGACCTCGCCGCGGGCCTCGAGCGTCGCCGGCTCGGTCAGGCGCTCGGGGATCGCCTTGATCGTGCGCAGGTTGGGCGTCACGTCCTCGCCGGTGGCCCCATCGCCGCGCGTCGCGCCGAGCGTGAACCGGCCGCGCTCGTAGCGCAGCGAGACCGCGAGGCCGTCGATCTTGAGCTCCGCGACGTAGGTCAGGCCCTCGGCGGGCTCGGGCGCCGGCGGCAGGCCGAGGCCGCGGCGGACCCGGGCGTCGAACGCACGAAGCTCGTCGCGGCTGAACGCGTTCGACAGGGACAGCATCGGCCGCTGGTGGCGGACCTCGGGGAACCGGCCGCCGCTCGGCGTCCCGCCGACCTTCTGCGTCGGCGAGTCCGGGGTGACGAGCGCGGGCCACGCCGCCTCGAGCGCCACGAGCCGCCGGAACAGCTGGTCGTAGTCGGCATCGCTCAGCTCCGGCGCGTCCTCCTCGTGGTAGAGGCGGTTCGCGCGATCGACCTGCTCGACGAGCTCCGCGTGGCGCGCGGCCGCGGCCTCCTCGTCGAGCGCGGCGGCCTCCTCGACCAGCGCGGGATCGACGGGGAGCGTCTCGGTCATCGGGATCGAGTCTAGCCCGCGGCCATGCCAGCGAGCGTCATGTTCGGGGCCGGTCCACCCGTTCCACGTGGGCACGCGTCATGCCTGCCGGCGACGTCACGCCCATGAGCGCAAGCCCCCGCTCCAGCTCGTCGTTGAGGATCCGGAGCGCATGCGCCACGCCCGCCTCGCCCGCGCACGCGAGGGCCCACAGGAACGGCCGCGCCGCGAACACCATCCGGGCGCCGAGCGCGAGCGCGATGAGCACCTCGGGCGCTCGCCGGACGCCGCCATCGAGATACACCTCGGCGCGCCCCTCGACGGCGTCCACGACCTCCTCCAGCACGTCGATCCCGGCCGCGACCCGGTCCAGCTGGCGGCCACCGTGGTTGCTGACCCAGACCGCGTCTGCGCCGTTGTCGACGGCCAGCCGGGCGTCTTCGGCCGTGAGGATTCCCTTGAGCACGAGTGGTATGGGCGCCCACGAGCGGATCTCCGCGAGGCTGTTCCAGGTGAGCTCGACCGTGCGCATGTCCACGAGCTCCTCGAGGCTCGCGTCCGCGCGCCACACGTCGCGCTTCGGCAGGTTCGCGTACGCGTCCTCGCCGGGGTCGAAGTTGCGGCGCAGCACGTCGTCGCGGTACCCGAGCACAGGCAGGTCGACGGTGAGGCACAGTGCCTCGTAGCCGGCCGCTGCAGCTCGCTCCACGAGGGCACGCGTCGCGCCCGGGTCGCGCTGCACGTACAGCTGGAACCAGCGCCGGCCGCCGGGGGCCGCATCCGCGACGTCCTCCAGCGCCTGGCTGGCGACGGTCGACACGACGTGGAGCACGCCTGCCGCGGTCGCGGCCCGGGCCGTCGCGAGCTCGCCGTCCGCATGCGCGAGGCCGTGCAGCGCGGCGGGCGCGATCCCGATGGGCATCGCGACGGACCGCCCGAGCACCGTCGTCGACAGGTCGAGGGAGCGGATGTCCGTCAGCACCCGCGGCCGGAGGCGGAACGCGTCCCACGCGGCCGGGGTCGCGCGCAGCACGTGCTGGTCGTACGCACCCGAGGCGTAGTAGTCCCAGGCCGCTTCGTCCATCCGTGCCCGCGCCGGCTCCTCGAAGTCGCCGACGCTGACGACCCGGGACAGGTCGATGGGCGGGAGATCCGCGGGAAGATAGTTGCGCCGCGGGCGAGAGTCGGTCGTCATCGGGGGCAGCATAATCGGCCGCGATGGGCACCCGGCGGGCCGCGACGATCATCGCGGCGGGCGTGCTGCTGGTGGCGGCCGCCGGCTGCGTGACCGCACCGGCACCACCCGCCGAAGGAGGATCGATGACGAACGATGCGCGGCTCCACGACGCGGCGGGAGCGGGCGACGTCGGCGCGATCCGCGAGCTGCTCGGCGCAGGCCTGCCGATCGACGCGCGGGACACGGACGGACGGACGCCCGTGATGGTCGCCACGGTCGCCCGGCAGACCGAGGCTGTGCGGGCGCTCGTCGAGGCGGGCGCCGACGTCGACATCCGCGACAACCGGCTCGACAACGTGTTCCTGTACGCCGGCGCAAACGGGCTGCTGGACATCCTGCGGATCGCGAATGAGGCGGGCGCGGACCCGGCGATCACGAACAGATTCGGCGGGATCGCGCTGATCCCCGCGTCGGAGCGCGGTCACGTGGAGGTCGTGCGGTACCTGCTTGCCGAGTCGGACGTCGACGTCGACCACGTCAACCGGCTCGGCTGGACCGCGCTGCTCGAGGCGATCATCCTCTCGGACGGCGGGCCGGCCCACCAGGAGATCGTGCGGCTGCTGCTCGACGCGGGGGCGGACCCCGACCTGGCGGACGGCGACGGCGTCACACCGCTCGCCCACGCGCGGTCCCGCGGCTACGACGAGATCGCCGCGCTGCTCGTCGCGGCAGGCGCCGAGGGGTAGGAACCTCCTAGCCCGTGAGCTCGAGGTTCGCGAGGCTCGCGAGCATGGTCTTGCGGCCGACGCCCGGGTCCTTGAACGCGACCGTGACCTCTTCGTCGTCGCGCGTCAGCTTCGACGTGATCACGATCCCGTCGCCCCACTTCGCGTGCCGGATGCGGTCGCCGTCGCGGTAGCGACGCTCGCCCGGGACGATCGGGCGCTGCGGGACCGTGCCGCGCTCGCGGGGCCCGAGGCCCCCGCGGATGCCGCCACCCGCCTCGTCCCAGGCAGGAATCGACGTGGGCGGCGGCAGCGGCTCACCCTGGCCCCACCCCTGGCGTCCGAGCGATCCGGACGGCGCCCCCGCGGCGAACGCGTCGCGCTTGGCGCCGAGGTCGCGTGAGGGCCGGAACTGCTCGCCCTCGAGCGGCGCGCCAGGGCGGCCGCTGCCCTGCCGGTACGCGCCGCCGCCCGCGCGGATGCCCGACCCGAATCGCGAGCCCCGCTCCCGGAACACGAGGTCCGGGTCGAGGTCCGAGCCGATGTCATCGCCCCGGTGCAGCTGCGGCCCGACCATGAGGTCGGCCGGGATCTCGAGCAGGAACCGGGACGGGATGCTCATCCCGCCGCCGCCCCACGTCGCGCGCCGCCAGGCGTGCGACAGGAACAGGCGACGCTTCGCGCGGGTGATGCCCACGTACGCGAGCCGGCGCTCCTCCTCCAGCTCCTGCTCGTCGTCGAGCGCGCGGTTGTGCGGGAACAGCCCCTCCTCGAGCCCGGCGATGAACACGACCGGGAACTCCAGGCCCTTGGCGGCGTGGAGGGTGATGAGCGTCACCGCGTCGGCCTCGCCCTCGTACGAGTCCTGGTCCGCGACGAGGGCCGTCTCCTCGAGCAGCCGGTCCAGCGCGTCCTCCGGCGACAGGTCGTCGTAGCGGGTCGTCACCGCGCGCAGCTCGAGCAGGTTCGCCCAGCGGTCCTCGCCCTCCTCGGAGCCGTCGGCGAGCATCGCGCGGTAGCCCGACCCCTCGAGGATCGCGTCGAGCAGCTCGGGGAGCGGCAGGATCCCGATCCGCGTCCGCAGCCGCGTGACGAGCGCCGCGAACTCCCGCAAGGCGGTGCGGATCCGGGGGCCGATCCCCTCCACCTCGCCGCGTGCGGCCGCCTGGACGGCGAGGAACACGTTGTCCTCGTGGCGGACGGCCCACTGGCGCAGCGCTCCGACGGTCTTGTCGCCGATCCCGCGGGCCGGGACGTTGATGATCCGCTCGAAGCTGACGCCGTCCGTGTCGGATCGGAGCACGCGGAGGTAGGCGAGCGCGTCCTTGACCTCGCGCCGCTGGTAGAACCGCGTCCCGCCGACGAGCTGGTACCGGATGCCGTAGCGGAGGAACGCCTCCTCGATGGCACGGGACTGGGCGTTCATCCGGTACATCACCGCGACGTCCTTCGGCCGGAAGCGGGTCGAGTCGTCGTCGTCCGCGCGCCGCGTCAGCCACGAGCCGCGCCCCGTCTGGCCGACCAGACCCTCGACCTGGCGCGCGATCCACTCCGCCTCCTCGTCCTCGTTGAACGCCTCGAAGCGCTGGATCGGGACGCCGCCCTGGTTCTGGGTCCACAGCTTCTTGTCCGACCGCCGCTCGTTGCGCGACACCACCGCGTGCGCCGCGTCGAGGATGAGCTGCGTGCTCCGGTAGTTCTGCTCGAGCTTGACCACCGTGGCGTCCGGGTAGTCCCGCTCGAAGTCGAGGATGTTCTGGACGTTGGCCCCCCGCCACCCGTAGATCGACTGGTCGTCGTCGCCCACCACGCACAGGTTCCGGTGACCGGCGGCCAGCGCCCGGACCCACAGGTACTGCGGGCGATTGGTGTCCTGGTATTCGTCGACGTGGAGGTACTGCCAGCGCGCCTGGTATCTCGCGAGCACATCGGGTGCGTTGTCGAACAGCTCGACCGCCTTGAGCAGCAGGTCGTCGAAGTCGAGCGCGCGGGCCGCCTCGAGCCGCTCGCGGTAGCGCTTCGCGAGCTTCGCGATGATGCGCTCGCGATGGTTGACGGCGTTCTGGGCGAGGAATGTCTCGTCCAGCATCTCGTTCTTCGCCCGGCTGATCGCGCCGAGGATCGCCGCCGGCCGGAACTCGCCCGTCGCGGGCAGGTCCTCCTCGGCCAGGATCCGCTTCATCAGCTGCTGCTGGTCGTCGGTGTCGTAGATGACGAACCGGCGGTCGATGCCGATGGCCTCGCCGTCGCGCCGCAGGACGCGGGCGCACAGCGCGTGGAACGTGCCGGCCTCGACCTCCTTGCCGTGCTCGCCGACGAGGTGCGTGATCCGCTCGCGGAGCTCGCCGGCGGCCCGGTTCGTGAAGGTGACCGCGAGGATCCGGTGGGGGCGGACGGCCTTGACGCCGATGAGGTACGCGATCCGGTGGGCGACGACCCGGGTCTTGCCCGACCCGGCGCCCGCGAGGATGAGCAGCGGGCCCTCGGTGGTCGACACGGCCCGGGCCTGCTCCGGGTTCATCCGGGACAGGATCTCCTCGGCACGCGCCTTTCGCCGCTCCTCGATGGCCTTCGCGGCGTCCTCCGCGGAGATGGCCGGTCCCGCGTCCTCCAGCGCCGGGTCGGCCGGCGCGTCGCGCATCCAGTCCGGCTCCTCGGGCAGGGTCGCGGTGGCGGGCGGTGCGTCGTGCGTGGCGCCGCCTGCGTCGGCGGGTTCGGCCGGCGCGCCGGGCCCGAGGTCCAGCCACGTCCCCTGCCCCACGGGCTCCTGCTTGCGCGTGCGGGGACGCTTCGCGGGCTTGTCGGACGGGGTGGGACTCACCGATCCATTCTAGGTCCGGGGGCTCACCCGGGCCGTCGTCAGGACCCGGCCTTGGGCTCCTCGATGACGATCGCCGGGTCGTCCCAGCCGCTCGCGTCCAGCTCCAGGTGGAGGACGATCGAGCCGTCGTCGCTTGCCGCGTCGACCAGGAGGTGCGCCGGGCGCAACGTCTGGGAGTCCGTGTCGAGGGCGACCGTGGTGCGGACGTCCGGGAGGGTGCCTGCCTGGTCAGCGGGGAGCATCGCGCGCAGGATCGTGGCCGGGTCCCGGCCCGCATCGAGTGTCACCCGGTGACACCGCCCCGACGCGGAGGCGCATGCGACCTCCTCGAGCGTCGGCGTGACGCCGGGCGTCGCGAGGTACGAGCGAAGGCGCTCGACGAGGGTCAACGGATTGATGTCGACTCCCGCTTCCGCGGAGGTGCCGCCCAGCGACGCGCGCTGCCACTCGTCGTCCGGGCCCGTGCGGTACCAGACGCCGTCCCACACGGAGATGGCGGCGACGTCGACGTCGAGGCCCGGGCTCGTGAGCGTCGTCGACGTCTTCGCGTCGTGCGGGCGGATGTCGGCGGCAACCTCGGACCCGTCGAGCCTGACCGCATCCTCGTCGCGCTCCACGAGATCGCCCGGGATCGTGCCCGAGAGGTGGCCTTCGAGGTGCACCGACTGCGCGTCGAGCGTCGCCTGGAGCGACCGGGCGAGCATCTCCTTCGGGTCCGTCACCTCGGACGGCGGCTGGCTTGCGCCCAGCGGCCCGAACCCGAGCGCGGTGCTGGCCACGATGAGCACGAGCATGATGACGATGACGCCGCCGATGACGGGCAGCGGGCCGCGATTCCGCATGCGGTGGGCGTCCCCTCAGGAATGGGCAGACGATTGTTCTGCGACAGGCTGCGGCCTCAGGGCCGATTCGGTCAACCGCCGCCGATCCTGGCACCCGCCGGTCAGTGCTACGGGTTGTCCGGCGTGCTGGCCACCCAGACGCCCGACGGGTCCGCCAGCACCCACGCCATGTCCCCTGCGCCGTAGCGCGTGTCCGGATACGAGACGAACCACATCTCCTGGGTATCGCCGGGCCCGGACAGCACCGCCGCGCATCGGATGGGGCACCCGAGCGTCCCACGGACAGGCTGATCGATTGCGGATCCGGGATAGGGACCCTCACGGCGCACCGTGGCCGCGACGTTCGCGGCGCGCGCGGCATCCGGCATGACATCGGTGCTGAACTCGAGGCCGTTGCGCCGAAGGAAGGCATCGAAGGAGGGTGGACGGCCGCCGATCTCGGCCGGGAGACACGCGCTCACCACGAGCGGCAGCACGCCCCCCAGGACCGCTCCAGCCGCCCGGATCCGCATCGGTTCACCCCGCGATCCGAACAAGCATCTACCTGCCGGCAAGCCCCCAGCGAGTGCATCAGCGAGGCGCACCCCAGCCGGTCGGTGGCTGTGGCGGGGCATCCGTGCCGGGCGTCTCCGTGGGCGGCTGTGCGCTGGGGCCCTGGGCCGGCGGCTGTGCCCCGGGGCCGACCGCGAACGGCGCCGCCGGCTGGGCGGGCCATGCCGGGACGCCGGGCCCGCCGTAGGACGGGGCCTCCTGCCGGACGTCCACCTGGATCCCGCCGATCCGGGCCGCCAGCCAGTTGTAGAGCGCGCACGTGATGGCCGTGAACACCCAGCCGATGCCCGCGTAGAACACGACCGCGATGAGGAGCAGGACGAGCACGCCGATCGCGCCGCCGCCCGCGAGCCCAAGCTGCCCGGATCGCTCGCCGGCGACGAGCGCGACCAGCCCGAACGGGATCGCGAACAGGGCGCCGACGACGAGCACGACGACCGCGTACAGCGCGGCGACGATGTTCGCGGTGCGGACCGGATCGAACCTGGCGATGGTGAGCCGCTGCATACCGTCCTCCCGTGGGTCGAGGTGAGTGATGTCGTGAACGATTCGCGGCGCTCGTGCGCCATGCACGGGACCGCCGCACGTCGCGGCATTCCGAGGAGTGGGGCCATGAGACCTTCGCGCCGGCGCGTTGTCCAGCACATCACGGGGGGCGTCGCCGCCATTGCGGTGGTGGCGGCGCTCGCCGTTCCGGTCGCCGCCGCGGCGCCCCAGCAGCTGACGATCGTGGCTCATATGAGCAAGCAGGGTATGGGCACGTTCGAGGCGACCGGTGCCGCGGTCGACGCCGGACTCGTGTGCGCGGCGGGAACCGTGCTCGACACCGGCAGCGTGTTCGGCGGCTACCAGAGCGGGCAGAAGGTCCAGGTCCAGTCGCGCAAGGAACTCACCTGCGCCGACGGGAGCGGCACGATCCTCGTCAAGATCCAGATCCACGTCGTGTTCGGCGGCGACGAGCCGTTCGGCTGGGTGATCCAGGGCGGCACCGGGGCCTATGCAGGCCTCGCGGGCAGCGGCTCCGGGGTCACGTCCGAGAACACGGACGTGAGCAACGTGAACACCTACGACGGGTTCGTCGTACGCCGCTGACGTCGGCCGGCCCTTCGGTGATCCCGATCCGTGCGCCGGGCGCTTCTACGGTCGCATCGTGCGACGAATGGTGCAGGGCGCGCTCGCGCAATCGCACCGACAGGCCCGAATCGGCCGATCCGTGCCACCAGCCGCGCGCCTGGCGAACGAGCTGTCGCGTCGTGCGACCGTAGAAGCGCTGGACGCACACAGACGCGGGCGCGGGGCGGACGACCGGGGCGAGCCGACCCCGCGACCCCGGCACGACCGGGCGACGCGCTGGGCAGTCGGCCGGGCGCGCCGATCCTCGCCACGCCCGACCCACGGACACGAAACAGCCCCCGGGCCGTCGGCCCGGGGGCTGTGATGAGCGACTGACGTGCGACGGACTAGAAGTCCATCCCCCCGCCGTGGTCGTGACCGGCGCCGGCGCCGACCTTCTCCTTCTCCGGGATGTCCGTCACGAGCGTCTCCGTCGTGAGGACCATCGCGGCGATGGAGGCGGCGTTCTGGAGCGCCGAGCGGGTGAC
>DASSRG010000134.1:0-2693 GCA_035701885.1 Candidatus Limnocylindrales bacterium | reverse complement strand
GAGCGCCTGTACGGGCGCTGGCGGTTCCTCGGCTTCTACCTGCTGTTCGCGCTCGGCGGCTCGCTCGTCTCGTTCGCGTTCAGCGACGCGCGTGGCGGCGTCGGCGCGTCGGGCGCGGTGTTCGGCCTGTTCGGCCTGCTGTTCGCGACCCAGCGCGTCCATCACCCGATCATGGATCGCCAGTCCCGGGCGTTCATGGGCCAGCTCGGCGGCCTCCTGGTGATCAACCTGCTGTTTGGCGCAGTGGTGCCCGGCATCGACAACATGGCGCACATCGGCGGCCTCGTCACGGGCCTGTGGATCGGCTTCCTGTTCGCACCCACGCGGGTCCAGACGATGCGCTCCCTGTGGATGCGGCCGAGCGTCACCGGCGGCTTCGAGCCGGTGTTCGGCGCCCAGGGATCGCGCGTCCTGCGGGTCGCCGGCCTGCTGCTCCTTGCGGCCGTGTACGTCGCGCTATGGGTGATCGGCGTCCAGACCTGGACCTGAACGTGTGCTGACGGCGCCCTGACAGTCCGCTGTGCGCTTGCCTAGAGCTCGCCGAAGACCACCTGTGGGCCGGGGTCGCCGATGGCGCCACCCGCCGGTTCGAGCGTGAGCATGACGGCATCCGACGTGGCCAGGTCGACATCGAATGAGGCGACGAACGCCGCGTGGCCGTCGAAGGCCACCGTCTGCAAGCCGTGCACGCCGGCCTCGTCCGCGTACCACAGCTGATACCCGGTGCCTGGCGGCGTCGCCGGCAAGCCGCGCGCCACCATCCACGCCTCGCTCGTGCCGGGCACGTAGACGACGGTCGCCTCGGCGTTCGGCGCCAGCGCCTCCGGGTGGAGCGCGACGGTCACGTGCCCCGGATCGAGCGCGGCGGCGAGCACCGCGCCTCGACCGTCGAGCTGCGCCCGCAGCTGGTCGATGGTCGCCTGCGATCGGTCCAGGTCGGTCCGCAGGGTCGTCGTCAGTGCCCCGAGACCCACCGCGACCACGGCGAGCGCGGCGGCCAGCGCGATGCCCGCGAATCCCCACGGCGTCCGGCGGCCACGGGCGACGGGTTCGAGCGCCCGCGGCGCGGGCATGCTGTGCAATCGGACGGCAGCGGAAGCGGATGAACGGGCGCCCCCGTCCTCGGCTTCGATGGCCCGTCGGATGCCGGCAAGCAGGTCCGGAGGCGGCACGCGCTCGGGCACGACGAGGGCGAGATCGGACAGCACGACGGCGAGCTCGTCCTCGGCGACCCCGCACGCCGCGCAGCCGGCGCGATGGGACTCGTACACGGCCTGCTCGTCCGGCTCGAGGTCGTCGAGGGCGGCACCGGCCGCGAGAAGCAGGGCGGCGTCGTGGGCGATCATCGGTCCGCCGCCGACGTCTCGACCTCGGATACCGAGTCGCCGAGGATGTCCCGCAGCCGGAGCAGGGCGCTCCGGATCCGCGTCTTCGCCGTGCCGAGCGGGATCCCCAGCCGCTCCGCGACCTCGACGTGGGTCAGCCCGCTGAAGAACGCGAGCTCGAGCGACTCGCGCTGCGCGGGCGTCAGCTCCTCGATCGCCGCGCGCACGCGCTCCCGGCGGATGTTCAGCCAGGTCTCATGGTCGACGTCGTCGGAGGCCTCCTCGAGCTCGAGGTCCACGTCCGCCGTCCGCTTGCGCACGTTCGCCTCGCGGCGCACGAGGTCGATGGCCTTGTGGCGGGCGAGGCTGAACAGCCAGGGCGCCGGCGCGCCCTTGGTCGGGTCGAACCGGGCCGCGTCGCGCCACAGGGCGACGAACACCTCCTGCACGACGTCCTGCGCGAAGCGCTCCGCGCCGGTCACCTGGTAGGCGAGCGAATAGAGGGGGCCGGAGTAGCGGGCGTAGAGCGCCTCGACCGCGCGCTCGTCGCGGTCGACGACCCGGGCGATCAGCGCAGCATCCTCGGCGCGCCGCTGCGCCTGGGCATCATCCGGCTCGCGCAAGCGCTCCTCCGTGCTCGTCGTCCGGTCCGTCGCGCGATCATACCGAAGCGCCCGTTCGGGTCCGATCCCTCTGCGGCCGGTCGTGGTCCCGGTGGCGAGTCCCACCGGCCGAATCGCTGCCATGTCCATCTCGGGTTCAGTTCGGCAGCGGCCGTCCCGCGGATGGGCGGACGGTAGATTCGGGGGGTGTTCGCGATGCTCCACGGTGCCTGGCCGCGGCCAGCGGACGGTTCGGACGATGTTGAATCGGCCCTCGAAGGCGCCGTGCGCGCGCAGGTCGACGCGGGGCTGGAGCTCGTCGAGGACCCGCTCGTTCCGTGGCTCGGGCGCGAGGCGATGCTGGACGCCGTCGCCTCCGGGAACGCGGTGCGGCTCGTGGTCGATGCGTGGCGGCGCACCGACGCGGTCGCCGCACGTGTGGCGGATCCCGACCACGCGATTCCGACGGTCGCCGCCGCCATCACCGGCCCGTTCACGCTCGCCGGTGGGATGTCACCCGTCGGCGACGCGCTGAGCGCAGCCACTCGCCTCAACGAGGTCCTCGTCGCGCTCGCCAAGGCAGGCTGCTCGATGGTGGTCGTCGACGAGCCCGCGGCGGTCGAGATCGGCGGCGACGCCGACGCCCGACGGCGGTTTCGCGATGCGCACGCCGCGCTGCTGGGCGAGGTGCCGCCGCTCCACGCGATGCTGGCCATCACCGGCGGATCCGCGTGGGAGGCGGGTGCCGAGACCATCCTCGATGCAC
>DASSRG010000133.1:0-2682 GCA_035701885.1 Candidatus Limnocylindrales bacterium | reverse complement strand
GGCGAAGCTGCGCGACGTCGCGAAGCAGCTCACCAAGGACGCCGACGGCAACGGCACGCCCGAGCAGTGGGGCTTCTACACCGAGACGACCGACATGGAGAACTTCTGGCTGTCGGCGGTGTGGCAGAACGGCGGCGACGTCCTCGCGCCGGACGGCAAGTCCACGGTCCTCAACACCGACCAGGCAGCGGGCGGAATCCAGTTCCTCCAGGACCTCATCTGGAAGGACAAGGTCATGCCCGACCCGGCGATCACCGCCGAGACCGGCGACGCCTTCGAGCAGGGCCAGGCCGCGATGGAGGCGAACGGGTCGTGGCTCATCCCGACCCACACCGCCGCGGGCCTCAACTTCGGCGTCGCGCCGCTGCCCGCCGGACCGGCCGGCCGGTTCACCTCGGTCAACCCGACCGGCGCCGTCGTCTACAAGGGGTCGAAGAACCCGGACGCCGCGTGGGCGTTCGTGAAGTACCTGGCCAGCCCGGAGGCGCAGGAGCAGCTGATGCAGCTCAAGGCCTCGCTGCCGGTCAACAAGGAGGTCCTGGCAGGGCCGTACGCGCAGTCGTTCGACGGCGCGCAGGTGTTCGCCGACAGCCTCGAGTACGCGAAGCTCAAGCCGTCGTTCAAGGGCTACGACGAGTTCGCGACGACGCTCCAGAACGAGCTCGACACCAACGTCTTCAACGTGCCGAACAAGACGGCCAAGGAGGCGCTGGGCGACGTCGTGCCCAAGCTCGACGCGCTGCTCGCCGGGAACTAGGCCGGGATGGCCCTGCCGATCCGCCTCGGCGCCGCTCCACCGCGGCGCCGAGGGCCGCGCGCAGGCGAGGGGTGGTGGGCGCTGCTGTTCCTGGCGCCCACACTCATCGGCCTGACGTTCCTCTCGGCGGGTCCGATCCTTGCCTCGTTCGGGATCAGCCTCACGGATTGGGACCTCCTGACGGCGCCCACGTTCGTCGGGCTCGACAACTTCACCGCCCTCGCCTCCGACGACCGGTTCTTCGCGGCCCTGCGGAACACCACCTTCTACACGCTTGTGTCGGTCCCGGTCGGGCTGGTGCTGGCGCTGGGCCTCGCCCTCGCGCTCAACGTGCCGCTCCGCGGCATCGCGCTCATCCGGACGGCGTACTTCCTCCCGGTCGTCACGTCGGCGACGGCCGTCGGCCTCGTGTGGATGTGGATCTACAGCCCGGCGAACGGGCTGCTCAACCAGGTCCTCGGCGTGTTCGGGATCCCGGGCCAGCGCTGGGTCAGCGACCCATTCTGGGCGATGCCCTCGATCATCGCGATGAGCGTCTGGCAGGGCCTGGGGATCAACGTGATCATCTTCCTCGCCGGGCTCCAGGCGATCCCCCAGGAGCTGTACGACGCGGCCGCGGTCGACGGTGCAGCACGCTGGTCGCGGTTCCGGCACGTCACGCTGCCGCTGCTCACGCCGAGCATCTTCTTCACCGGAATCCTCGCGCTCATCGGCGCGTTCCAGATCTTCGACCAGGTCTACATCCTTGCTCGTCCCGATCGACCGACCGAGGCGACGATCACGCTCGTGTACTACGTGTACGAGAGCGGCTTCAAGTTCTTCCGGATGGGGCAGGCGGCCGCGGCGTCGTGGATCCTGTTCCTGATCGTCGGGGTCCTCACCGTCGTCTACTTCCGATCGCAGAAGCGCTGGGTGCATTACCAGTGACCGCGGGACCCGTCACCACCGCGCCCGCCGCCCAGGCCGCTGCCGTCTCGCTCGCGGAGCGCCGGAGCGGCAGGCCCGTCCGCGCGCGGCGGGTCGCGATCAAGCGCAGCCGGCGGATCGCCCTGTACACGATCCTCATCGCCGGCGGGATCCTGATGATGGTCCCGTTCCTGTGGATGATCGTGACGTCGCTCAAGACACGGGCCGAGGTGTTCGGGTCGGCGCCGCTGAGCCTGCCGACCGGCGCGCACTGGGAGAACTACGTGACGATGTGGAACGCCCTGCCCGGCGTCACCTTCGGCACGTTCTTCCTCAACTCGCTCAAGCTCGCGCTGCTCAACACTGCCGGGCAGCTGGTGACGTGCTCGATGGCGGGCTACGCGTTCGCGGCGCTGTCGTTCCGGTTCAAGGGGCCGCTGTTCGGGCTCCTGCTCGCGACGCTGATCATCCCGTTCCAGGTGGTGCTCGTCCCGAACTTCATCCTGTGGAAGTCGCTGCCCAACCCGCTGAGCCCGACCGGCAGCTTCTACGGGACGCAGGAGCCGCTGTGGGTGGGGGCCTGGCTGGGCGGGGCGTTCGGGACCTTCCTGCTGCGCCAGTTCTTCCTCGCGATCCCGGTGGAGCTCGGCGACGCGGCGAGGGTCGACGGGGCGAACCCGTGGCAGATCTTCAGCCGGATCTACGTGCCGCTGGCGAAGCCGGCCCTCGCGACGCTTGCGATCTTCACGTTCATGTGGACGTGGAACGACCTGCTCAACCCGCTGATCTACCTCCAGCGGCTCGACCAGTACACGACGACGGTGGGGCTCGCGTTCTTCCAGGGCCAGTACGTGGGCAAGTGGCCGGAGATGATGGCGGGAGCGCTGGTCAGCCTCGCCCCGATGATCATCCTGTTCGTCCTCGCGCAGCAGTACTTCGTCCGCGGCATCGCCCTGTCCGGGCTGAAAGGCTGATGGCGGGGGAGCGCGACCTCGCCCTCCGCGACTACCGGCCGCGGC
>DASSRG010000132.1:0-6364 GCA_035701885.1 Candidatus Limnocylindrales bacterium | reverse complement strand
CTCGACTACCCGCCGGGCGCGTTCGCCTCCACCGAGGAGCTGGCCGCGATCGCCGGGGTCGCGGCCGAGCTCGGCGGCATCTACCACACGCACGTGCGATACCCGCTGGGCGACGGGTTCCTCGACCCGTTCCGCGAGGCGGTCGAGATCGGCCGCCGGAGCGGCGCGCCGGCCCACATCACGCACTTCTACCACCGGGCCACGTTCCCCGGGACGCCCGGGCAGATGCTCGCCCTCGTCGACGACGCGCGGGCGCGCGGACAGGACGTCTCGTTCGACCTCTACCCGTGGGAGTGGTCGAGCACGCGGCTGCTGATCATGCTGCCCGTGTGGGTGCAGGCCGGGGGGCCGGGGCCGCTGAAGGAACGCCTCGCCGATCGGGCGGTCCGCGACCGGATCCGTGACGAGATGCGCGCCCGCGGCCGGATGTTCGCGGGCGACCGGGCGTGGGACGAGCTGCGGCTGGGGGCGCTGACGCGGCACGAGAACCTCGAATGGGAGGGCCGGACGCTGGGCGACCTCATGCGGGCGACCGGGCGCGACGCCGTCGACGCCATCTGCGACCTGCTGCTCGCCGAGGACCTGCGGACGAACCAGGTGACGCCGGGGCCGCACTTCGACGGCATCCGCCCATTCCTCCAGCACCCGCTCGCGATGATCGGGACGGACGGGGTGCTGATCGCCGAGAAGCCATCGCCGCGGTCGTACGGCACATACCCGCGAATCCTGGGCCAGCTCGTTCGGGAGGAGCGCTGGCTCGGCCTCGAGGATGCCGTCCATCGGATGACAGGCGCCCCCGCCGCGCGGCTCGGCCTGGCGGATCGCGGCCGAATCGCGGATGGGCTGGTGGCGGACCTCGTCGTCTTCAATCCTGCGACGGTGCGCAACGTCGCCACCTACGACGAGCCGCGACAGTTCCCGGACGGCATCCCGTACGTGTTCGTCAACGGCGTCCCGGTCGTGGACGCCGGGGAGCACACGGGGGCGACACCGGGCCGGGCCCTCCGCCGCGGTCGAGCGGCGTGACCCGGGTCGGCGGGCGGCATGCCTTGACACCGCCCGGCGCCGGATCGCAACCTTGCCCGAACTTCGAGGGAGGCGCCCCAGGTTGACGATCGAGACGCCGGCCCGGGCGATCCCCGCCCGGTCGCCCGCCCCCACGCGCGGCGTCGCCGTTCCGCTCCGCCGGGAGGGCCCGGCCAAGCTCACCGGGACCGCCCTGTACACCGACGACCTCGTGTTTCCGGGCGCGTGGTACGGCGCGACGATCCGCTCGACCGACGCACACGCGACGCTCCTGGGCATCGACCTCGACCCGGGATTCCCGTGGGACCGGGTCGTGGTGGTGACGGCGGACGACATTCCGGGGAAGAACGTCGTCGCGAGCATCGCGGCGGACCAGCCGATCCTCGTTCCCGTGGGTGGAGAGATCCGGCACCAGGCGGAGCCGGTCGCGCTCATCGCGGCGCCCGATCGCGACACGCTCCGCGAGGCGAAGCGTCGCGTGACCCTGCGGACCCAGCCGCTTCCGCCCGTCTACGACCCGCTCGAGTCCGAGATCGTGTTCGCGCACTACGACCTGGGCCGGGGCGACGTCGACGCGGCGCTCGCGACGGCCGACGTGGTCGTCGAGGGCACGTACCGCGTTGGCCACCAGGAGCAGCTGTACATCGAGAACAACGCGATGATCGCGCTGCCGCGGGACGACGGCGGGATCACCGTCCACGGCAGCCTCCAGTGCCCGTACTACGTGCATCGCGCGCTCATCGCGGGCATGGCGCTCGACGACGCGCACGTCCAGGTCGTCCAGGCGGAGACCGGGGGTGGCTTCGGCGGGAAGGAGGAGTACCCGTCGATGATCGCCCTTCACGCCGCGCTCCTCGCGCGACGGACGGGCAAGCCGGTCCGCATGATCTACGACCGGCACGAGGATCTCTCGGCGACGACGAAGCGTCACCCCGCGGTGATCCGCCACCGCACGGGGCTCACGCGGGACGGGCGGATCATCGCCCAGGACATCGACCTCGTCCTCGATGGCGGCGCGTACACGACCCTGACCCCCGTCGTGCTCTCGCGCGCGACGATCCACGCCGGCGGTCCGTACGACGTCGCCAACGTCCGGATCCGGTCCCGTGCGGTCATGACCAACACCCCGCCCAACGGCGCGTTCCGCGGCTTTGGCGCGCCCCAGTCAGAGTTCGCCGCGGAGATGCAGGTCAACAGGGCCGCGGAGCGGCTCGGGATCTCGCCGCTCGAGCTGCGGCGGCGGAACGTCTACCGCGCGGGCGGCACGACCCCGACGCAGCAGGTCCTGGGCGTGGACGTGGCCGGCCTCGACGTGCTCGAGCGCGCGGCCGAGGCGTCCGGCTTCGAACGCACCCGCGAGCAGACGGCCTCGGCGCGTGCCGCCCGGCGTCCCGGCGCCCGGACCGCCCGCGGCATCGGGCTCGCGCTCGCGTGGCACGGCGCCGGGTTCACCGGTTCCGGCGAGGAGAAGATGGGCTCGGTCGCAAGTCTCGAGATCACGGGCGACGGCGAGATCCGGATTCTCACCGCGTCCACCGAGATGGGGCAAGGGACCAAGACGATCTTCCCGCAGCTCGTCGCGGCGGAGCTCGAGATCGCCTACGAGGACGTCGTGATGGCGCCCCAGGACACGTCGTTCGTGCCGGACTCCGGCCCGACCGTCGCCTCGCGGACGGCGATGGTCGTCGGCGGGCTGCTCGTCCACGCGGCGCGGCGGCTCAGGGCGGAGGTCGAGGGGCGGACCGGGCGGCCGTTCGGGCTGTCGTGGCGGGACGACGCGCGCGAGCACGGCCCCACCCGCATCGACGAGCAGTTCCTCCCGTACCCCGGCCGCCATTTCGACGACGACACGTACACCGGCGACGCGTACCCGTCGTTCGGCTGGGCGGCGGCGGTCGCGGAGGTCGAGGTGGACCTGGACACCGCGGAGGTGGCCGTGCTGCGCGTGGTCGCGGCGGACGACGTCGGTCGAGTGATCCACCCCGTCCTGTGCGAGGGCCAGGTCGAGGGCGGGACGCTCCAGGCCGTGGGCTACGCGACGATCGAGGAGATCAAGCTGCTCGACGGCCGGTACCTGAACGACCGGCTGCAGACGTACCTGATCCCGACCTCGCTCGATGCGCCGCGGCTCGAGACGATCCTCGTCGAGGCGCGGTTCGAGGACGCGCCGCACGGCGCCAAGGGGGTCGGCGAGCTGCCGATGGACGTCGGCGCGCCGGCGGTCGTCGCCGCGATCCACGACGCGGTGGGCGCCTGGATCCACGACCTGCCCGCCACGCCGGAGCGAATCCTCGCCGCGATCGCCGGGATCGAGCCGCCCGGGCCGCCGGGCGTCTCGGCCGTGTCGTCACGGTCCGACGTCGTTCCGCCGCAGCCGACCAGCGACGCCGCATGACCACGAACCTGACGGTCAACGGTGCGCCGGTCGAGACCGAGGCGCCCGGGATGCGGCGGCTCATCGATCTGCTGCGCGAGGACCTGGGGCTCACCGGCACCAAGGAGGGCTGCGGGGAGGGGGAGTGCGGCGCGTGCACCGTGCTCCTGGATGGCGCGCCCGTGCTCAGCTGCCTCGTGCCGGTCTGCCAGGTCGGGGGCACGGACGTGCGGACCGTCGAAGGCCTGACGCCCGTCGCGCCGGGAGGCGTCACGCTTGGCGTCCTCCAGCAGGCCTTCCTCGAGACGGGCGGCGCGCAGTGTGGCATCTGCACGCCGGGGATGCTCATGGCCGGCGAGGCATTCCTCGCGTCCGGCCTCGAGCCCACCGACGACGCGATCCGGGAGGCGATCGCCGGCAACCTCTGTCGCTGCACGGGCTACACGAAGATCATCGACGCGATCCGGCTGGCCTCGGAGCGTGAAGGCGTGCGGCGAGGCGCAGCCTGATGCCGGTCGAGCCCCCCGTCGTCTCGCCCGCCTCGCTCACGGACGCCTTCGCCATCCTCCGCGAGCAGCCGCACCGCCCGGTCGCCGGCGGCACCGACCTCCTCGTGCAGCTCACCGGCGAGATCGGGCCCGCGCCGGACCGGGTCATCGACCTGTGGCGGCTCGACGAGCTGCGCGGGGTCGGCGTGCACGGCGACGCGATCGAGCTGGGCGCGCTCACGACGTACACCGACATCCGCCGCTCCCCGATCTGCCGCGAGCACCTGCCGGCGCTCGTCGAGGCGGCCGCGACGATCGGCGCGACCCAGATCCAGAACCGGGGGACGATCGGGGGGAACGTGATGAACGCATCCCCGGCCGGCGACACGCTGCCGGTGCTGCTCGCGCTCGACGCCGTGCTCGTCGTCGGCGGCGCAGACGGCGAGCGGGAGGTGGCGGCGGCCGAGTTCTGGCCCGCCTACCGGCGGACCGCCGCGCGTCCGGACGAGCTGCTGCTGCGGGTCCGCGTGCCGCTCGGCGCCGGTCGCGAGCAGCGGTTCCGGAAGGTCGGGACGCGGCGGGCCCAGGCGATCTCCAAGGTCGTGGTCGCGGCTGCGTGGCGCGGCACTGACACGTGGCAGGACGTGCGGCTGGCGCTGGGGTCCGTCGCCGCGACGCCTGTCAGGGTTCGCGAGGCGGAGGCGGCGCTCGAGGGGCGACCGCGGACGTTGGGATCGGTCGAGGCGGCCGTCGACGCGCTCGGGGCGGCCATCAATCCCATCGACGACGTCCGATCCACCGCCGCCTATCGCCGCGAGGCCGCCCGCCGTGTGGTGCGGCGGCTCCTCGCCGAGTCGCTGGAGCACGCATGACCGAGCTCGGGCCGAACCGCTACGGCAAGCAGTCGATCCGCCTCGTCCGGATCGTCCGTGGGCCGGTGCACCGCGTCCGCGACCTGACCGTCGACATCGCGCTCGAGGGCGGCTTCGACCCCGCGTTCGTCGCCGGCGACAACGCGCTCGTCGTCGCCACCGACACGATGAAGAACACCGTCTACGCCTTCGCGACGGAGCACCTCACCGGCGCGATCGAACCCTTCGCGCTCGCGCTCGCCCGGCACCACATCCAGCCGGAGGCCGTCGCGCGCGCGACCGTGTCGATCCGCGAGCACGCGTGGGATCCGATCCTCACCGCCGCCGGACCGGCACCCGACGCATTCCGGCGTGCCGGCGGCATGACCCGGACGGCCGTCGTGACGGCGGACGGGAGCGGCTTCGCCGTCGACAGCGGGGTTGCAGATCTCGTCGTGATGAAGACCGGCCGCTCGGCGTTCAGCGGCTTCCCGCGCGACGAGTACACGACGCTGCCCGAGGTCCGCGACCGGATCATGGCCACCAAGGTCACCGCGACCTGGCGGCACGCCTCGGAGCCGGGCGACTGGGACGCGAGCCACGCGACGCTCGTCGAGGCGCTCCTGGGCACCTTCGCGGACCACGACAGCGAGTCGGTCCAGCACTCGATCTGGATCATCGGCAACGCGATGCTCGCGGCGGAGCCTGGCATCGAGAGCGTGACGATGCAGCTCCCGAACCTGCACCACTGGATCGTCGACCTGTCGCCGTTCGGCCAGCAGAGCGGCGACATCTTCGTGGCCACCGAGCAGCCGCACGGTCAGATCGAGGCCACCGTCCGGCGCTCGGGCGGCTGACCGTCGGCCTTCGCTCCCGGCGAACGGGCCCTACGCGTTCCTCGCCAGGCGCGCGTGGGCCTCGGCGATGAGCGGCTTGACGACCTCTTCGAAGGTCGCGCGGCTGGGGTTGAGGATCGACACCCAGCGCTGCTTTGCGTAGACCGGGTGGGGGACGACCCGGTCGAGCGCGGCGTGGTCCGGCTCCGTCACCGACCCGACCAGGCGCTCGAAGGTCTGGCGACCCACACCGATGTTGAGCCGGAAGACGCCCTCGCGCGCGAGGTCCGACGGGTTCCCCATGTCGTGCTCGTCCGTGGTGACGATCGTCGCGAAGTTCGGCCACTGTGACTCGTCCAGCGAGAAGAACGTGGCGCCCATCGCGCGTGAGACGACGGTGTCGGGGTACATGCTCGTGATCCAGCTGGTGATCTCGTCCGGATCCGGGCCGGACACGTCAGGTGATCTCATCTCCCGATCGTAGATTCGCGCTGTCAAGTGCTCAGCGCATCGGCTCCAGGCGACGCTCGACGAAGCGACCGAAGCCGCGCGTCCCGACGAATGCGCCGTCGCGGACGACGAACCGGCCGCGGACGATGGTCGAATGGACGCCCCCCCAGACCTCGCGGCCCTCGTATGCCGTGTAGTCGCTCGTGTGGTGCAGGTCCGCGGCGCGGATCGTGCGCCGGGCCCCCGGGTCGAACAGCACGAGGTCGGCGTCGCGGCCCACCTCGATGCCGCCCTTGGTCGGCATCCCGAACAGCCGCGCGGGCGTCGTCGACAGCACGT
>DASSRG010000131.1:0-5561 GCA_035701885.1 Candidatus Limnocylindrales bacterium | reverse complement strand
ATCCGCCAGGTCGTCGACCTCGGGGTGCTCGAGGAGTTCCCGAGCAACAAGATCCCGGGATTCGTCGACGCGCTGGTCGAGATGCTCCCCACGCTCGAGGACCACGCCTGCAGCCTCGGCCGGCGCGGCGGGTTCATCACGCGGCTCCGCGAGGGGACCTGGGCGGGCCACGTCGCGGAGCACATCGCGCTCGAGTTCCAGAACCTCGCCGGCACCGACGTCCGCCACGGGAAGACGCGAGGGACCGGCGAGTACGGCCGCTACAACGTGATCTTCGAGTACCGCGAGGAGCAGGTGGGGATCGAGGCCGGCAAGATGGCCGTCGCCCTCGTCAATCACCTCGTCGCGCCGTCGGACGAGGCGTTCGCGTTCGACCTGTTGGCCGAGCTCGAGAAGCTCATCCGCCTCGCCGAGCGGCTCGCGTTCGGGCCCAGCACGCAGGCGATCCTGGACGAGGCCGCCGGCCGGGACATCCCGTTCATCCGGCTCGACCGGTTCAGCCTGGTCCAGCTGGGCCAGGGCGTCCACCAGCAGCGCATCCGCGCGACGATGACCAGCCGGACGTCGGGGATCGCGGTCGACATCGCGAGCGACAAGAAGCTCACCAACCGCCTGCTCGACTCGGCCGGCCTCCCCGTGCCGCGGAGCGAGGTCGTCGAGACGGAGGACGACGCCGTCGCCGCCGCGCGCCGACTGGGCTTCCCCTGCGTCCTCAAGCCCCTGGACGGCAACCACGGCCGCGGGGTGGCGCTGAACCTGCGGAGCGAGGAGGACGTCCGCGCGGCCTGGCCGGAGTCCCTTCGCCAGAGCCGGAGCGGCGACGTCATCGTCGAGTCCTACATCGCGGGCAACGACTATCGATGCCTGATCATCGGCGGCAGGCTCGCGGCCGTCGCGGAGCGCGTCCCGGCCCACGTCACCGGCGACGGCGAGCGGAGCATCCGCCAGCTCGTCGACGCGACCAACGCCGACCCGCGGCGCGGCATCGGGCACGAGAAGGTCCTGACGAAGATCAAGCTCGACGAGAACGCCGAGGAGGTCCTGCGCGACCAGGGCTTCGGCCCCGACGACGTCCCGCCCGACGGCGCCTTCGTCAAGCTCGCGCTGACGGGCAACATGTCGACGGGCGGCACGAGCATCGACCGGACGATGGAGGCGCACCCCGACAACGTCGAGATCGCGGAGACCGCGGCGCGGATGGTCGGCCTCGACATCGCCGGCATCGACTTCATCTGCCCGGACATCGCGACCCCCGTCCGCGAGACGGGCGGCGGGATCGTCGAGGTCAACGCCGCGCCCGGCTTCCGGATGCACACCCACCCCACCGAGGGCGAGCCGCAGTACGTCGCCCGGCCCGTCGTGGACCTGCTGTTCCCGCCCGGCACGCCGGCCCGGATCCCGATCCTCGCCGTCACCGGGACGAACGGCAAGACGACGACGGTCCGGATGATCGCCCACATCATGAAGCTGATGGGCCGGCGGGTCGGCATGACCTCCACCGACGGCATCGTCATCGACGGCCGGCTGATGAAGAAGGGCGACATGTCAGGCCCGAAGTCGGCGCAGATGGTGCTCCAGAACCCGACCGTCGACACGGCAGTGTTCGAGGTCGCGCGCGGCGGCATCCTCCGCGAGGGCCTGGGCTACGACCGCAACGACGTCGCGGTGGTGACCAACGTCGCCGGCGACCACCTCGGCCTCGGCGGGATCGACACCCTCGGCCAGCTGGCGAACGTCAAGGGCGTCATCGTCGAGGCGGTGCCGCGCTCCGGCTCCGCCGTCCTCAACGCGGACGACAACCACGTCTATCGCATGGGCCGCCACTGCGCGGGGCGGGTCGTGCTGTTCTCGATGGCGAAGCAGAAGGGCGAGGACGGGTACGACCGCGTCGACGGCCACACGTCGCGCGGCAACGCCGCGTTCTGTCTCGAGGACACGCCCCAGGGCGAGCTCATGGTCCTCAAGCACGGGCCGCGCAAGATGCCGGTCCTGTACACGCACCTCATGCCCGGCACGTTCGGCGGGCGTGCGCGGATGAACGTCGCCAACGCCCTCGCGGCGGCGGCCGCGGCCTGGGCGTCCGGCGCCCACCTGCACGACATCCGCCAGGGCCTCCGGACGTTCACGACCTCGTTCTTCCAGGCGCCGGGCCGCCTCAACCTCGTCGAGGTCGCCGGGACCCGCGTCGTCATCGACTACTGCCACAACGTCGACGGCATGCGCCAGCTGTCGGACTTCGTGAACCGCATGATGGTCGAGCCGCAGACGCGAGCCGGCGTCCTGGGGAGCGGCGGCGGCAAGGCGATGCCGGACCAGCGGGCCGGACGCGCGATCGGCGTCATCGGGATCCCGGGCGACCGGCGCGACCTCGACCAGCGCGAGTACGGCGCCCTCGCCGGGACCGCGTTCGACGAGATCATCATCCGGGAGGACAAGAACCTCCGGGGGCGGCAGCCGGGCGAGACCGCCGCGAACGTCGCCGAGGGCATCCGCGTCGCGCGGAGCGAGGGCGCGGCCCGGACCGGGAAGGTAGAGAAGATCCTCGACGAGCCGTCCGCCGTCCGCGCCGCGCTCCGTCGGGCGCTCCCCGGCGACCTCGTCGTGGTCTGCGCCGACGACGCGGTGAACGTCTACCGCGAGGCGATGACGCTGGCCGGGCGCGCCCAGGGCGGCACCGCCTTCGCCGATCCGGGCGAGCTGGAGGCACCGGAAGGCTAGCCGCGTGAACGGGGATCGCGCGCGGCGGGCGCCGCGCCGCTGAGCGAACGACTGGTTGCATCGCTGCGACCGCCGGTTCGCCCGGCGAGGCGCTCGTACCGCCGGGCCACATCCGCGCGACGAGGTCGCCGATGGGCGACGCATCCATCGCGCGGCGGCGACGAGTCGTTCGCCGGGCGATGCCCGCGATGCACGGCGGCCGACGGTCAGGCGCGACGCCCGCGGGCCGGCGGGGCAGCGAGCGTCAGCCGCGCCGCTTGTCGCCCAGCCGGGGGGAGAGCGCGGCCAGGCCCTCGCCGGTGAGGTCGACCTGCTTCGCGCCGAGCCGCTCCAGGAGCGCGAACACGTCCTCGCGCTGCTCGTGGCAGAACAGGATCACGACCCGGGGCGCGTCGGCGCGGCCGTTCGACGAGGAGGCCGCCCCGGAACCCGTGAGCTCCCCCTCGAGCGCGGCGACCTCGCTGTCGTAGACGCGGACCGAGGACGGGTTCACGCCGCCTTCGGCGACGCCGTCGAGGATCGTCCGGACCACGTTCTCGCGCTCCCGCCCGCGCAGGTACCCCAGGGTCTCCTTGATCACGATCCGCTGTGCACGCTGCGCCGCGATGCGACCGATCCCCCTGAGCGTGTCGTCCGGGCGGTCGCCGGCCGTGCCGATGATCACCGTGATCGGCGCCGCCCGGCCGGCCGCGCCACCGGCGATCCCGTCGGCGACGTCGAGGATTGCGGTCGTGCCCGCCTCGTTGTGGGCGAAGTCGACGATCACCGTGCGCCTGCCGAGCCGGAACAGGTTCATGCGCCCGGGTGACAGGTCCGCCGACGGGCGGAAGTCGCGCAGGCCCTCGGCGACCTGCTCGCGCGACGCGCCGAGCCCACGGGCGCCACCGGCCGCCGCGAGCGAGTTCGCCACGTTGTGCCGTGCGAGCCCACCGAGCGCGATCGGCAGGTCGGCCACGTCGAGCAGCTCGTGCGCTTCGTCGCCCTCGAGCTCCACGAGGCGATCCCGTCGCAGGACGAACGCCCGGCCGCCCTCACGGAGGTGACGGACGAGCACCGCGGGCGGGTCCGGCCGGATGGAGAAGAACGCGACTCGGGCCCGCACCCGGCGCGCGACCGCCGCGACGTAGGGATCGTCCGCGTTGAGCACGACCCAGCCGTCCGCACGGGTCACCCGGCACACGGTCGACTTGACCTCTGCGAGCTCGGGGAGCGTGTGGATCCCCTGCAGGTCCAGGTGGTCCGACGAGACGTTCGTGAACACGCTCGCCTCGTTCGACTCGTACCCCATGCCCTTGAGCACGAGGCCGCCGCGCGCGGTCTCGAGGACGGCCACGTCGACATCCGAGCGCTTGAGGATCGCCGCCGCGCCGCCGGGCCCGGTCCAGTCACCGGCGTCGATCATCCGCTCGTCCACGAGGATCCCGTCGGAGGTCGTCGTGCCGACGTGATGGCCGGCGCGCAGCAGGATGTGGGTGATGAGCCTGGTGACCGTCGACTTGCCGTTGGTCCCGGTGATCGACACGACCGGCATCCGGCGCTCGCTGTCGCGGATCCACGAGGGCGGCGTCGCGCGGGCGCCGGAGATCCGCTCCGTCCAGCGCTCGAGGGCGCGCTGCTGCGTGCCGGTGAGCCGGACGCGCCGACCCGGGTGGACCGATCGCGACGCGAGGTCGTAGGCCGCCTCCGCGATCAGACGCGAGCGCTCCGCGCCCGACCACGGCCACGTGACGACCCACCGCCCCGCATCCGAGGCCCGATGGACCGCCACGGCGCCACCCGTCTCCCCGTGGTCCGCGCGGAGCCGGCGCGCCCAGGCGACGAGGTCCGTGACGTCGTCCGGCCAGTCTCGCGAAGGCACCGCCCGACCGAGGTGGACGAGGGCCGAACCGGTCGGCGTGCGGGACCCCTCCCACGCCCGCCCGCGGCCCACGGCAACCTCCACCTTGACCACCGGCTCGAGCCGGTAGACGTTCGGGCCTTCGTACAGGCGGATCTCGACGAGTCGCACGGTCCGGCGAGGATACGCGAGCGCGAGCGCCCGCCGATGGCGGTCCCGCGCAGCCGCCCGATCGCGGCGCGTCGTCCGGTAGGCTGGCCGCCATGCCTGACACACCGACGGGGGCCGTGACGGCCGACGAGCTGGAGACGCTGCGCGGGGCCGCCGAACGCGTCGAGGACGACTTCCTCGCCGACCTCGAGCGGCTCGTCAACCTCGATTGCGGCTCGTACACGAAGGAGGGCGTGGACGAGGTCGGGCGATGGGTCCGGGCACGGCTGGAGTCGCTCGGTGCGAGCGTGACGGTCCATCCGAACGACCAGGGCCTGGGTGACACGGTCGTGGGGGAGCTGGCCGGCGACGACGCGACCGGCCCCACGGTCCTGCTCATCGGCCACATGGACACCGTGTTCGATCCGGGGACTGCCGCCGATCGCCCGTTCACGATCGACGACCAAGGGATCGCCCGCGGCCCGGGTGTCACCGACATGAAGGCGGGGCTGCTCGCTGGCCTGTACGCGCTCGGCGCGCTGCGCGAGACCGTCGGGCTGCCGCTGGCGCGCGTGATCTTCGTCGCGAACCCGGACGAGGAGATCGGCTCGCCCGTGTCGACCCCGCATATCCGGCGGCTGGCCGCGGACGCCGACGCGTGCTTCGTGCTCGAGTGCGCGCGGATGAACGGCGACATCGTCAGCCGGCGCAAGGGGAACGCGGGGATCCGGATCACGATCCACGGCCGGGCCGCGCACGCGGGCATCGAGCCCGAGAAGGGCCGCAACTCGATCCTCGAGGCGGCTCGCATGGTCACCGAGATCCACGCGCTGAACGGGCGCTGGGAGGGCGTCAC
>DASSRG010000130.1:0-22469 GCA_035701885.1 Candidatus Limnocylindrales bacterium | reverse complement strand
ACCCGGGCGCGGTCACGGCCGACCAAGGTACGATTTACGCGGCGCCCTGCTGGACCGTGGGACGGAACCGGCGGCGACTCGCGCCTGAGGGACGTGCGTTGACTAACGAGCACGCTCCGATCGACTTCGCTCGAGTTAATGGCTGGGACCGCCCGTACGACGTGTTCGTGCCACCGGAGATTCCCGGCTACACGGGCGTTCGGTTGAGCTTTTGCCAGCGGCCGCTTGTCGAAGATCCTGAGGAACTGGAGTCGCGCGCGCCTGATGTCGCGATCGTCGGCGCGCCGATGGATGACGCCGTCAGCTACCGGCCCGGCGCGCGTTTTGGGCCGCGAGCCATCCGGCAGGCAAGCTACACACAAGGCGGCCATTCGCTCCAGGTCGGCATCGAGCCATTTGAGGTGCTCGACGTCGTCGATTCGGGAGATGCGAACGTCGCGCCCGCCGCACTCGAACGCGGTCACGCGATGATCTACCGGAAGGTGCTCGAGGTCGCTCGCGTCGGAACAATTCCGATCGTTTTTGGCGGCGACCATTCGATCACCTGGCCTTCGGCCAGCGCGGTCGCCGCCGCCCGCCATCCCGGCAGCATCGGCATCGTCCATTTCGATGCGCACGCGGATACTGCCAATCACGATTGGGGCGTCCTCGCTGGCCACGGGACGCCGATGCGACGGCTGATCGAGTCGGGCGCAGTCAAGGGCAGCAACTTTGTGCAGGTCGGACTGCGCGGCTACTGGCCGCCACCTGGCGTCTTCGCGTGGATGCACGAGCAGAAGATGCGCTGGCACCTGATGCGCGAGATCGAGGAGCGGGGCGCCGAAGCCGTCATCGACGACGCGATCGCCGAGGCCCTCGACGGGCCGGACGCCGTCTACATCTCGGTCGACATCGATGTCATCGATCCGGGCAACGCGCCGGGCACCGGCACGCCGGAGCCGGGCGGGATGCTCCCGCGGGAGGTGCTCCGGGCGGTGCGTCGGATCGCCGGCCAGGTGGAGATCGCGGGCATGGACATCGTCGAGGTGTCGCCGCCGTACGACCACGCCGAGGTCACCGCGATGGCCGCCAACCGCGTCGCGCTGGAGCTGATCTCCGCGCTGGCCGCGAAGAAGCAGGCCGGGCGGAGCATCCGCTTCGAGGGCTAGCGAGCCGGCCACGCACGCAAGCGCGCGGGCCACGCACGGGTGCACCCAAGGGAGCGATCATGCCCGCGTGACGGAGACTGCCGCTGCCGCGCTCGCGCGCCTCTACGACCTCGACCTCGCCGACGACCCCGGCGACCTCGACCTCTACCTCGCGGTCGCCGAGCGGACGGGCGGCCCGCTCCTCGAGCTCGGCGTGGGCTCCGGCCGGCTCGCCGTCCCTCTCGCCGCCTCCGGGTTCGACGTCACCGGCGTGGACCTCGACGAGGCGATGCTCGACCGGGCCCGGTCGGCTGCCGACGCGGCAGGCCGCGGCACGGCTGGCCGCCTGACCCTCGTGACCGGCGACGTCCGCGAGGTCCGCCTGCCCGACGCGGGCACCTACCGGCTCGCCTTCATCCCGCTCAACTCGCTGTTCCTCATGGGCAGCCGCGCGGACCAGGCCGAGGCCGTCGCGACACTGGCGGCGCACCTCGCGCCGGGCGGCCTCGCCGTCGTCGACTGCTGGCTGCCGGACGCGGAGGACCTCGCCCGCTACGACGGGCGGCTCGTGCTCGAGTGGACGCGCACGGACCCGGAGACGGGGCACACGGTCACCAAGTCGGGCAGCGCGGTCTGGGACCCGGGCCGCAACGCCGTCGGCCTGACGACGATCTTCGAGTCCGGGCTCCAGGGGCAGCCGCCCGTGCGGTGGGTCCGCGTCGACCGCCTGCGGCTCGTCGCGCCGGAGGAGCTGACCGCGATGGCGGAGGCGGCCGGGCTGGTCATCGAGACGCTCGCGGGGGACTACGACCTGGGACCGCTCGAGCACGGCTCGGAGCGCGTGGTCATGCTCGCGCGCAAGCCCTGACGAGCGCCTGACGGGACGCGCGCGGAGCGTCGCGGCGCGGCGCGAATCGACGTCGAAATGCCCCTTGTGGCGGGCCCCGGTGGGACCAATGGCACCCGGTCGAATCGCAGGGGGTGCGTGGTAGAGTCCGACCGATGCCGGACCAGATCCGCCTGCTCGTCGTCGAGGACGTCCCCCAGGTCGCGCAGTACATCCGCGGGCTGCTCAACTCGCAGCAGTCCATCAAGCTGCTCGACGTCGTCACGGACGGCTCGCGCGTCATCAACCTGATCAGCGAGCTGCGCCCGGACGTCGTCCTGGTCGACGCGCTCCTGCAGGGCCGGGTCAAGGGCCTGAACCTCGTCGACCAGATCCACCAGTCGGGCTCACCGGTGCCGGTCATCGTGCTGACGGTCCCCCAGCAACCGGTCGCGCCGGATCCCAGCCATGGCATCCACGGCGTGCTCGCCATGCCGTTCACCGGCTACGAGCTCGTCACGCGGCTGCAGCAGGTCCACCAGGCCGCCGCGACGATGGACCACGCCGGCATGGCCCGGATGCTCACGCTGTTCGCCCCCAAGGGCGGCGTCGGCAAGACGACGCTCGCGTTCAACCTCGCGGTCGCCGTCGGGCAGCAGGGCCAGCGCACCGTGCTGATCGACGGGTCGCTCCAGTTCGGCGACATGCGGGCGCTGCTCAAGGTCCCGATGGAGGCGCCATCGCTGCTCGACCTGCCGACCGACAGGATCCAGGAGTCGGATCTTGCCGACGTCCTGTGGCGCGACCCGTCCGGGATCGACATCCTGCTCGCCCCGCCGCGCGTCGAGATGGCCGAGATGGTCACGGTCCGCGACCTCGAGAAGGTGCTGAGCCTCCTTCGTCGCGTCTACGAGGTGGTGATCGTCGACACGCCTGCCGTGGTCAACGACATCAACCTGTGCTTCCTCGACGCGTCCGACACGATCCTCGAGGTCGTGACGTTCGACTCGACGACGATCCACTCGACGATGGTCATGGCGGACGCCTTCCGGATGATCGGCTACGCGCCGACCAAGGTCCGCTATCTCGTCAACCGCGCCGACTCCACGGGCGGCTTCGATCCCGAGGTCCTCACCCGCGCGCTCGGGCGCGTGCCGGAGCACCGCGTGTCGTCGGGCGGCCAGCTGGTCGTCCGGACGAACAACGAGGGGATCCCGTTCGTCCTCGCGGATCCGTCGGCGGAGATCAGCCAGGACGTCATGCGCACCGCCGCCGAGCTGGTGGGCCGCGGGACGCCTGTTGCCGGTCGGCGGTAGCCTCTAGGGCGTGTCCGACCCGCGACCCATCGGCGTCTTCGACTCCGGCGTCGGCGGCCTCACGGTCCTCCGCGAGATCCTCCGCCGCTCGCCGCACGAGTCCACGATCTACCTCGGCGACAACGCCCGTGCGCCGTACGGCGTCCGGCCGGACGACGAGGTCCGCCGATTCGCGATCGAGGTCGCGGACGAGCTGGTCTCACGGGACGTCAAGGCGCTCGTCGTCGCGTGCAACACCTCCACCGCGGTCGCGCTCCGCGACCTCCGTGCCCGCTACGACCTCCCGGTGCTCGGCGTTGTGCGGCCGGGCGCGGCCGCCGCGGCCCTCGCGACGCGCACCCGGCGCGTCGGCGTGATCGCCACCCCGGCGACCGTCCGCTCGCATGCCTACTTCAACGCGATCAAGGACGAGAACCCCGCCGTCGAGGTGTACGAGCACGCGACGCCGCGGTTCGTGCCGATGGTCGAGGCCGGGATCACGTCCGGGCTGGAGCTCGAGCAGGCGGTCGAAGAGGAGCTCGCCCCGCTGATCGGCGAGCGCGACGGGGCAGGGGAGTTCGTGTTCCCGCGCCCGCCCGGCGCCGCGATCGACACGCTGCTGCTCGGCTGCACGCACTACCCGCTGATCCGGCCGGTGATTGCCGCGGCCGTCGGGGACCGGGTCGCAATCGTCGACAGCGCGACCGCGACCGCGTCGTCGCTGGCCGAGCTGCTGTCGGTGAACGGGCTCGAGGCGCCCGGCACGACCCGGGGAACCGCCGCTGATCCCGGCGCCGCCGGCCATTCCCGGCCGGCCGAGACGTTCGACGGCGACCCGCCGGTCCACGTCCAGCTCACCACCGGCGACGTCGAGCGCTTCACGTCGATCGCGTCGCGGATGTTCGGCGAGGCGTTTCCTGACGTGATGTCCGTCGAGCTGCGGGCCGGCGCCGCCGTCGAGGCCACGCACTGATGGCGGCCCAGCGGCGACGGCCCTCCGGCTCCGGCGGATCGGGAGGTTCGGGCGGGCGTCGGGTGCCCGAGGACCGCCTGTGGCAGGTCGGGTTCCTCGTCGGGTCCGTGCTCGGGGCGGCGATCACGGTCGCGGGGCGCCAGGTCGAGCGGTCGGCGCGGGCGGCCGGCCTCGTCGACTGGCGCCAGGTGGAGCGGATCGCCATCGCCCGCCTGCGGTCCGCCCCGGGCGCCCTGCCGGCGGCCGAGCTGCGCGCGGTGGAGGGCGAGTACGCCGAGGCGATGCGGCGGGTCGTGCCGGCCCTCAGCGAGCACCTCGGCACGGACCTGCCGGGCGTCGTCGATCGCGTCGCCGTCGTCGACCGCGGGGAATGGGTCCAGGCGAACACCGTTGCCTTCGCGCACATCATCGGCAAGCTGGAGGACAGCCTCCTCGAGCAGATGCTCCCCGAGGGCGCGGGGTTCGGCAAGGCGACGATGACGCTCGCGAACCGCTGGGTCACCACCCGCCAGCTCGGCCTGCTGCTGGGCTTCATGGGCCAGCGGGTGCTCGGCCAGTACGACCTCGCGCTGCTGTCCGCGGAGACGACACCGGGGCGGCTGCTGTTCGTCGAGGAGAACATCCGCCAGACGGCGAAGGCGCTGGACGTCCCGATCGGGCCGTTCCGGACATGGATCGCGCTTCACGAGACGACCCACGCGTTCGAGTTCGAGGCCCACCCGTGGCTCCGGCCGTACCTCGCCGACCGCCTCGAGCGCCAGGTCTCGATGTTCTCTCAGGACGCGACGTCGCTCGGCCGCGACGCGGTGAAGGCGATCGGCCAGGCGCTGCGTGGCGAGGGGCGCCGCGACGACCAGCACTGGATGGAGCGCCTGATGTCCGACGAGCAGCGGACGCTGTTCCGTGAGACGCAGGCGGTCATGAGCCTCCTCGAGGGCTTCGGCGACCACGTGATGGACGAGGTCGGCAAGGATCTGGTCCCGGGCGTGGAGCGGATCTCCGCCCGGTTCCACGGACGGCGCGTCAACCGCACCGCGTTCGAGAAGGCCATGCTGCGCATCACCGGCATGGACCTGAAGATGGAGCAGTACCGTAAGGGCGAGGCGTTCGTGGCCGAGATCGAACGGCTGGGGGGCTCGGCGGCGCTCCGCCGACTGTGGGACGGGCCGGAGACGCTGCCGACGGCGGACGAGATCGAGCGGCCCGCGGAGTGGGTCCGCCGGATGGGCCTCAACCAGCTCGAGGGAGGGACGCGGTGACGGAGGACCCGGCCGGCTCGGCGGTGGATGCCGAGAGCGCCGCCGCCGGTCCTCGAAGCGGGCCCGGGCCGGGCGCCGGTCCCGGCGGCGTGCCGGCCGCCATCGCGCTGACGCCGATCCTCTCCGCCCGGTACCGGTCGCGCGACCTCGACGTCATCCGGACCGCCGCGCCAGGCGCGCGCATCGTCACGATCGGGTTCGACGGGCATCCGGACGGCCCGCTCGACGACGTCGAGGTCATGCTCCGCGGCCGCCTCCCGGCCGACACCTTCGACCGGATCCTCGCGCGGGCGCCCGAGCTGCGCTGGGTGCACTCGGCGACCGCGGGCGTCGAGCGGGTGCTGACGCCCGCGTCCCGCGCCCGTGGCGTGACGATCACCAACGCACGCGGCGTGTTCTCGCGGCCGATCGCCGAGTACGTGATGCTCATGATCCTCGCCGCGGCCCGGCGCCTCCCGCAGCTGCTCGAGCTCCAGGCGGAGCGGACATGGCAGCCGCTCGAGGCACGCGAGCTGCGGGACGTGACGGTCGGGATCGTCGGGCTCGGCTCGATCGGCCGGGCCGTCGGCGCGCTCGCGACCGCGTTCGGGTGCCGGGTGATCGCCACCCGCCGGCGTGCCGAGGAAGGCGCGAGCGCCGCCGACGGCGCCGGAGACGAGCCGTTCCTCGGTAGCGTCATGCTCGACCGCGTCCTGCCGCCGGACCGGCTGCCCGAGCTGCTCGCCGAGGCGGACTTCGTCGTGCTCGCGGCGCCGCTCACCGCGGACACGGTGGGGCTCATCGGCGAGGATGCGATCGCCGCAATGAAGCCGGGCTCGTGGGTCATCAACGTCGCGCGCGGCGAGCTCGTCGACGAGCCCGCGCTCGCCCGGGCGCTCCGGGCCGGCCGGATCGGGGGCGCCGTGCTCGACACGTTCCGCGAGGAGCCGCTGCCTTCGACGTCGCCGCTGTACGACCTGCCGAACGTGATCCTCACGCCGCACACGTCCTGGTCCTCGACGCGCGTCCTGGACCGCTCGGTCGACCTGTTCTGCGACAACCTTCGCCGCTACGCGGCCGGCGAGCCGCTGCTCAACGTCGTCGACCCGACCGCCGGGTACTAGGCGCCGCCAGCCTCGGGCTGCGGGCCACGCCCGGTAGGATCGGGCGATGCAGATCGCGATCGTCGGGCTCGCGGGGTCCGGCAAGACAACCGTGTTCAACACGCTGACCCGCGGGCACGCCGAGACCGGCGGCTATGGCGGGCTCCAGCTGAACGTCGGCGTCGTGAAGGTGCCGGACGAGCGCCTGGATCGGCTCGCCGAGGTGTTCAAGCCGAAGAAGATCGTCCACGCCGACGTCACGTACGTGGACCTGCCGGCGCCGCCGGCCTCGAGCGAGGGCAAGGTCGGCGCCGAGGAGCTGCCGGCCGAGCACCTCGCGCGGCTCCGCGATTCCGACGCCCTGATCCACGTCCTGCGTGCCTGGGACTCGGCCGCGCACCCGCACCCGTCCGGTTCCGTCGACCCGGCGCGGGACCTCGAGCAGCTGGACCTCGAGTTCACGCTCGCGGACCTCGCGATGGTCGAGCGACGACTCGAGCGCCTCCGAGGCGCGGGCCGGCACGGAACGCCGGCGGAGCGCGAGGCGAACGAGCGCGAGGAGGCGATCCTGTCGCGGCTCAAGCCCGCGCTCGAGGCGGGGCGGCCCATCCGCGACGAGCCGCTCGACGACGACGAGGAGAAGGCCCTCCGCGGGTTCCGGTTCCTCACCCAGAAGCCGGTCCTGGTGCTGCTGAACGTGGGCGAGGGTGAGCTCGCGCAGGCGCCGGCGCTCGCGGAGCAGATCCGGGCCGGGTACGACCACCGGCATGCGCTCGTCGACGCGCTGTCGGCGAAGATCGAGATGGAGCTGGGCGAGCTCGATCCCGACGAGGCGGCGGTGTTCATGGAGGAGCTGGGACTCACGGCGTCCTCGCTCGACCGGGTCATCGCGCTGTCGTACCGGCTGGTCGGCCTGATCTCGTTCCTGACCGCCGGGCCGGACGAGGTGCGGGCCTGGCCGATCCCCGACGGATCGACCGCGGTCGATGCGGCGGGCGCCATCCACAGCGACCTCGCCCGGGGGTTCATCCGCGCCGAGACGATCGCCTACGAGGACCTCCTGGCACTCGGCTCGATGGCCGAGGCGAAGAAGGCGGGCAAGGTCCGGTCCGAGGGCAAGACATACCGCGTCCGCGACGGTGACGTGATCGAGGTGCTGTTCAGCCGGTAGGCGACGGCTTGGGCGAGCCGCCAGGACCCGAGGGCCCGTCCGGCCCCGGCTTCGTCGGTCCGCCGATCGGGCACTCCCGGCCGGGCGGGAAGCCGAACCCGCCCCACGTGCGACCGAACGGGAAGAACCCGCCGCCGTAGAAGTACGCCGTGCGGGTCCCCTTCGGACCGCCGGCGACGCCGGCGCCCCGGGCCGCGCGACCCAGCCATGCCAGGTCCGCCCGGAGCCAGCTCTGGTGACCCGCCTCGGTGGACGCGAAGCCGGAATAGGTGCGGGTGACCGGCGGTCCGAGGCAGCCCTCGCGCCACAGCAGGCCGGTTGCCGCGTCGATCGTCCTGGTGATCGCGGATCGCGTGCGGCTGCCCGGGACCGTGCCGCGGATGAACAGCTCGGTGACGCCGCGGCTGGACCCGGCAGCGGCGCGTGCACCGGTGAACGGGTCGACGCGCGCCGTCACCAGGGTCTTCGGCCGGACGCGCTCGAACCGGGCCATCGGCTGGCCTTTGGAGACGTCCGAGAGGATCGCGGACCACAGCGGCGCGGACGTGTCGAGTGACAGCTTGCCGTCGTTGGGCGAGTTGTCCGAGTTGCCGAGCCAGACGCCGGCGACCAGCGCGTGGAGCCCCTTGTCGGCCGGCGGCGCGAGGTAGCCGTAGGCGTGGACGTCGCGGTTGTCCTGCGTCGTGCCGGTCTTGTACGCCGCGGGCCGGACGCGGTGGCCGGTGACGCCGTCCGTGATCTGCCACTTGCCCCAGAACGGGTTGACGCGACGCTTCGTGTTGCCGGCCAGGATGTCCGTGATGATGTAGGCGGCCTCGCGGGACGCGACGCGCTTGCCCTTGACCTTCGTGTCGGGTGTCGGCCAGACCTGCTCGCCGTCCGGGCCCAGGATCTCGAGGATCATCCGCCGGGGCATCAGCACGCCACCGTTTGCGATCATCCCGTAGGCGCTGATCATGTCGATCGGGTGGACCGTGAGGGTCCCGATGCTCTCGGACACCACGGGCTGCGTCCCCGAGGGGTAGCGCAGCCCGAACTCCTTCGTCCGGTGCAGCTGGTGCCGCGGGCCGTTGAGGATGCCGGCCTTGATCGCCGGGATGTTGAGCGAGAACTGGAGTGCCTGCCGCACGCGCACCGGCCCCCGCTCCAGGTGATCCGCCTGGGTCGGGTACCAGGCCTTCGTCCCGCGCGGGGCGAAGTTCGTGACCACGTCCATGAACACGGTCGCGGCCGTGATCCGCCGGTCATCGATGCCCACGAGGTAGCCCAGCGGCTTGATCGACGAGCCGGGCTGGCGCCAGCCGTCCTCGAGGACGTCGAACTTGGGCTGGAAGCGCCGGTTGCGGCCGGCGGTGTACGAGGCGGAGCCGCCGTACGCGAGCACCTCGCCCGTCCGGTAGTCGATGACGGCGCCGGCGGCGTTGTGGATGTTGTGGCCGCGCAGGGCGAGGATCCAGCTCCACTCGCGGCGGGGAACCTTGTGCGCACGGAGGACTTCGCGGGGGTGCTTGCGGTTGGGGATGATCGCCGCGGCGTACAGCCACTTCTCGACGATCTGCTGCATCCGGTAGTCGAGGGTCGTCGTGACCCGGTAGCCGCCCGTGGTGAGCTGTGGGCAGTCGCTCGCGTCGCCGTCGCACAGGATCTTCGCGAGCTCGCTCCGGACCTGCCATACGAAGTGCGGCGCACGCCACTCCAGCGCCGGGGGCGGCGTGAGCACGACCGGCTCGAACATCGCCTGGTCGTACTCGGCCGGCGTGTGGGCCGACCCGGACAGGACGCTCCGGGTCTTCATCAGCTGCAGGATGAAGTTGCGTCGCTGGACGACCTCGGCCGTCTGCGGGACGACCAGCTCGTTCACGTCCCGGCCCTTGGCGTCGGTGCGCGTCTCCACCTTCGCGGCCGCCATCAGGTCGTACCTCGTGGGCGACTGGGGGATCGCCGCGAGCAGCGCCATCTGGGCGAGCGTCAGCTCGCCCATGTCCTTGTTCCAGTAGCCGCGCGCCGCCGCGGCGACGCCGTACGTCCGGTTGCCGTAGAAGTTGTTGTTGAGGTAGGCGGCCATGATCTGGCGCTTGCCCTCGGTTCCCGGGTAGGCATCGGTGAGGCGGACCGACTGGACGATCTCCATCGCCTTGCGGTCGAACAGCGGGATGTCCTCGGCGGGGGCGGGGAGGAGACGCGTGCGGACGAGCTGCATCGTCACGGTGGACGCGCCCCGCTGCTTGCCGTCGATCCCGTCGACCGCCGCCGACACGATGCCGAACGGGTCGAACCCCGGGTTGTCCCAGAACGTCTTGTCCTCGATCGCCGTCGTGGCGTCGACGAGCTCGGCCGGGATCTGGTCGAACGTCACGAGCGTGCGGCGGTCGCTCCCCAGCCGGGCGAGGAGCACCTTGCCGGTACGGTCGTAGATCGAGGACTGCTGCTCGAACGGGATCGCCTCGAGCGCGTTGACGGGCTCAGGCAGCCCGGCCGCGATCGACCCGTAGACGGCGACCGAGACGGTGAACGCGAGCGTCCCGCCGACGCCGAACGCGACGCCCAGGACCGTGGCTGCCGCCAAGGCTCCCACCCATGCCGAACCGTGCCCTGCGGGCGACGTGCCCGCTCGGCGTCGGCGCTGCCTGCGTACGAGGCTCGCATGGCCGGTTGGCAGCCGATGTCCGGCCCGGGGGACGAGCCTCGACCGTGTGGTCTCCACTCCCGGATCGTCCCAAGGCGCGCATGGTGCGCTTCAGGCGCCGCGATTGCAACGCCTGTACAAGAGGGCGTAGCGACGGCCCGATTCGTTCAATCGCGCGGCCGGTCGTGCCAGGCCAGCCGCCGGCGCTAGTTCGGGCGGCTGTTGTCGACCTGCAGGTCGGCCAGGATCGTCGCGTAGTCCATCGACGGCTCGGGCGCGTCGAGGTCGGCGAGGAAGTTGTCCTCCTCGTCCTTCGACACGTTGACGGCCGCGGTCAGGCGGTCGTCGGTGACCGCGATGAAGCCGTAGTCACGCTCGAGCTCATCGGCGATGGCCTCGATGAGCGTGTCGGTCTCGTAGGAGTCCATGACGCGCCGGCGGATCGACTGGACGACGTCGAAGAACTCCTCCGGCTCCATCTCCTCCTCGCGGGCGAGGAGGAGGTCCGCGAAGACGTCGTCGTCGCCCTCGTGGAGCTCGTAGAAATGCATGATGTGGGTGCCTCGGTTGGGTTCGACAGGGAAAGCGCCCGGATGGGGCGGGTCAGGCTTCAAGTATAGGCGGGGTCCTCACCGGCCCCCGGAGGGGTGATGGGCAGCGGGCCGTCGGTCATCGTGGTTGGGTCCGCTTCGCGCGACCTCGTGCCCGACGACCCGCGTGGCTGGCGGCTGGGCGGCGGCGTGTCGTACTCGGCGCTGGCACTCGCGCGGCTGGGGGTCTCCGTGGGAGCGCTGATCGGCGTGGACGGTCCCGCGTCCGAGGCGTCGGAGCTGGACATGCTCCGGGCGGCCGGGGCGGATGTCCGGCTCGTCCGCCTTGCGCGGGGTCCCGTGTTCGTCAACATCGAGACGCCGGACGGGCGCGTCCAGGAGTCGCGCGAGGTCTCCGATCGAATCCCTGCGGATTCGCTTCCCCCGTCGTGGGCGGGCGCGCCGGGCTGGCTGTTCGCGCCGGTTGCCGCCGAGGTTCCCGACGAGTGGGCCGCCGCCCCGCGCGATGACGCGCTCGTCGGCGTGGGCTGGCAGGGGCTGCTCCGCGTCCTGGCCGCGGGCGCTCGGGTACGGCACGTGGAGCCGTTCGCGTCGCCGTTGATCGCCCGCGCCGATCTCGTGGGCGTCGGCATGGACGACTTCGATCGCCAGACCCCGCTCGACCGGCTCGCGGCACTGGTGGGCCCCGGCGGCACGCTCCTCGTGACCGACGGCGTTCGTGGTGGCACGGCGATCGACATCGCCGCCGATCGCGGTCTGAAGCGGTCGCGATGGGCGGCCAACCCGACGCCACGGTTCGTCGACCCGACGGGTGCCGGCGACACCTTCCTCGCGGCGGCCTTCGCGGCGAGGCTGCGGCCCGACCTGCTCGGCGTCAGGTCAGGCGACGGGCTCGACCTCCGCTTCGGGGCCGCTGCGGCGTCGCTCGCGTGCGAGGCACCGGGCCTCCACGGTGTGCCGTCGCTGGCCGAGGTCCTGGAGCGGCTCGACGCGGCGCCGGCAGCGACCGGCTAGCCCGGTCGCCCGTCGCGCTCGGCCCGTCGCCTGAGGCGGGCCGTCAGTCGTCGGCCGCGACGATCCAGGTCCGCCTCCAGCCTGGGGTGTGGGCGGCCGATCAGCCGTGACCGCTCGAGGAGCCGCCACGCGGCGCGCGTCGCGGCGAGGGCGCCCCCGGGATCGCCCAGCCGGTGCTCGCGCAGCTTGGCGACCTCGATCCACGCGATCGCTCCCAGCGGCCCGCCGGCGGCCGCGGCTGTCTGCCACGCCTCGGCCGCCTCCGCCCAGCGACCGAGGCGCCGCAGCACGCGCGCGCGCTCGGCGGCGATCCGCTCGTCGGTCCAGCGCGAGCCGGCGTCCCAGCCGGCCGCTCCCGGAGCCGGTCCGAGGCCGCCGCCGCGACCATTGGCCAGCTCGCCCCGCCAGCCGCCTCGCGGCGGGCTCCCGCCGAAATCCGGCCGGGTGGGACGCTGCCACCACGCGTCCTCCTCGGCCGCATCACGGACGAGCGTGCGTGGCGCCGGCGTCCGGCCGAACGGGTCGCGGAGGGGCGCCGGCGCGGCCATCGCATCGTCCAGGCACTCGAGCGCCTCGTCGTGGCGGCGCTCGCGGGTGTAGGCACGCGACAGACCGGCGAGGTCTCCGCGGGGTGCCTCGTGGCGGGCGCCCCGGGCGGCGTACCGCCGCTCCACGTGGGCCAACAACAGGCCGAGGGACCTGACGTCCTTCTCGTTGTGGATGACCACCCCCGCGAGGGCGTCCACGGGACCGCCGCGGAGAACGTCGAGGTAGATCGACGGGATCTCCCAGCCCTCGACGTCGCCGATCCGGCTCACGCCCAGCAGCTCGCCCTCGACGGTCCGCAGCCGGGCGTCCTCCATCCGGTGCTTGAACACGCGGCGCACGAACGGGAGCAGATCCAGGTGGCCGGCGTGCGCGGGCGCCGGGCGGCCGGCGAGCCGGTACCGCGCCTCGATGAGGGGCCAGTCGAAGCCGCGGCCGTTGTACGACACGAGCCACGTATCGGGCGTCACCCAGGTCGCGATCTCGGCGAGCAAGGCCGGCTCGTCCGCATGATCGGGGAGCAGCAGCTGGGTCTGGCGGAACTGGGTGCCCTCCCAGCGGGCGAGCCCGACGAGGAACGCGAGCGTCCCGGCTGCGGTCGCGAGCCCCGTCGTCTCCGTATCGATGCACACCAGCGGCGCGTCGGCCGGCGGGTGACCCGGCAGCCTCGCAAGACGCTCGCGGTCGACCGGGATGTCGATCGGCGGCAGCACGCGTCGGACGAGCCACCCGTCTGGCGTGTCCGCGACGTCGGCGGCGAGCGCGGCGGCCAGCCGCGCAGCGAGCTGCGGGCTTCGCCGGCCCGCGAACGGCGCACGGGCGGGGATCGGGTCGACGCCCGCCGGCGCCCCGCCGGCTCGGGCAAGCGTCGCCCGGAGGTTCGCGAGCCGGCGCTCGCGCGTGACGGCCGGTGTGACGTCCGCCGTCACGCGACGGACACCGGTCGCGAGCTGCGCTCCCCGCGATCCTCGGCGGACGATCCCGCCTGGAGCCCGGCGAGCAGCCGGAGAGCGAGGGCCTTGCCGTCCACGTCCGGCTCCAGCCGAGGTCCCGTGCACGCCGGGCATCCGGCCTCGCACGGGCACGCGCGAATGAGGGCCGCGGCGCCCGCGACCAGCTCGTCGTGGCGGCTCCACAGCCGCTCGGACAACCCGACGCCGCCCGGCATCGCCTCGTACAGGTAGATCGTCGGCGCCTCGTGGTGCGGCGACCGCACCTGCGACACGAGCCCCAGGTCCCGGGGATCGAGCATCAGCAGCACCGCGGCGACGGCCTGGATCGCGCGCCCGGCGCCGATCAGCGCGACGTCAAGCTCGTCACGACGCCACCCGGTGGCGGCGTGCTCCGCGGTCAGCCAGTACGCCGTCGTCTGGAGCTCGATCTCCGGGAGGTCGATCGGCCCCCAGCCGACGTTCTCGTCGGTGACGAACTTGAGCTTCTTGTAGAGCGTGACGAGGCTCGCGACCATCACCTCGCCGTGGACCCGCGTCCCGCCGGTGGATGGCGACGTCGCGAACACGTCGAGCGGCTTGAGCGTCACCGCGCGGTTGGCGTACGTGTAGTGGTCCACGTCGACCTTGTGGACGTACGCCTTCCGCTCGCCCCAGTCCAGCCTGTCCACGTGGTACTGGACCGAGTCGTGCATGTAGATCGCGTGCTCGTGGACGAGCACCTGGGCGCTGAACAGGTCGACCTCCCCGAGGACCCGCGGCCGGTCGGGCGACGTATCGATGATCACGACGTTCTCGGGCGCCGCCGCGCGCAGCGACACCTCCGACGCCGGGAAGTTCTCCGAGCTCCAGTACCAGCGCCCGTCGTCGGCCTGGCGGACGGTGCCGGCCTCGCCGAGGAACGCGAGCAGGTCGTCGGCCGGGCCCGGCCCGAACCACTCGCCTGGCTCGAACGGCAGCTCGAACGTCGCCGCGCGGAGGTGGGCGAGCAGGACGTGGAGGTTGTCCGGGTCGAGCCGCGCCTCCTCGGGCTGGCCGCCGAGGACGAACTCGGGGTGGTGGATGACGTACTGGTCGACCGGCGCCTGGGAGGCGACGAGGACGGCGACGCTGACATCGCCCCGGCGGCCCGCCCGACCCATCTGCTGCCACGTGCCTGCGATCGAGCCCGGGTACCCGGCCAGGACCGCGACGTCGAGGCGCCCGATGTCCACGCCGAGCTCGAGCGCATTCGTGCTGACGACGCCGAGCACCTCGCCCTCACGCAGCCCACGCTCGATCGCCCGGCGCTCGGTTGGCAGGTACCCGCCGCGATAGCCGCGGACGCGTGACCGCGGCCCGAGGTCCATCCGCAGCCGCTCGCGCAGGTTCGACAGCATGATCTCGACCGCAACCCGGCTCTTCCCGAACACGACCGTCTGGCGGCCGGCACGCATGAACGGCAGCGCCCAGCGCTCGGCGAGCGTCAGGGCAGAGCCGCGAGCGCCCGTCGATGCGTCGATGACGGGCGGATCGACGAGCAGGACATGCTTCTCGCCGGCCGGGGCGCCGTTGCGGTCGATGAGCCGCACGGGCCGCCCGGTCAGCTGGGTCGCGAGCTCGGCCGGGTTTGCGATCGTCGCCGAGCAGCACACGATCACCGGGTTCGACCCGTAGTGCGCGCAGAGCCGGAGCAGCCGTCGGACGACGTTCGCGACGTGCGACCCGAACACCCCGCGATAGGTATGCAGCTCGTCGATCACGATGATCCGGAGCTGTTCGAACAGCTGGAACCACTTCGTGTGGTGGGGGAGCATCGCGGAGTGGAGCATGTCCGGGTTGGTGACCACGACCTGCCCGGCCTTGCGGATCGCCGACCGGATCGGCGCCGGCGTGTCGCCGTCGTAGGTGTTCGCCGACACCGTGAGCCCGGCGTCGTGCACCAGGTCGCCGAACTCCGCGACCTGGTCCTGGCTCAACGCCTTGGTGGGGAACAGGAACAGCGCTCGCGCTGACGGGTCCTCGGCGAGTGCCTGGAGGACGGGCACGGTGTAGCACAGCGACTTGCCCGAGGCCGTGGGCGTCACGACCACGACGTCCTCGCCGGCGTGGACGGCGTCGATCGCCTCCGCCTGGTGGACGTAGGGTCGCTCGATCCCGCGCCCGGCGAGGCCGCCGCGGATCCGCGGATCGAGCCATGCCGGCCAGTCCGCGTGTACCGCCTCGCGCGCCGGGATCACCTCGTGGTGGACGACGCCACGGGCCAGCGACGGTTCGTCGATGAGCTGCTCGAGGACCGCGCGGGTGGGGGCGGGGGCGTACGTGCGCATGCTGGCTCCCGGGTGCAAACAGAACGCATGATCGAATTGCGCCGAAGTCTATGCGACCCTGCAACCGCCGTGTGACAGCTCTCGTGGCACGACTCGTGCGGACATCCCGTCCCGGCAGCCGAATCGCTCGTCCAGATGCAGGTTGACAAGCGGAATCAGGCGCAGCTACCCTCGGCCCGATGTCGCGATCCCCCAAGCGCTCCGCCCCGGACGCCCCTGTCCCCGACGCGACCCCGGATGCGACGCCGCAAGGACCCCGCGAGGTGGTCACCGCGCCGGCCGCAACGACCCTGGCGACCCTTGCGGACCTCCCCGTTGCCGGGCTCACCAGGCGGCGGATCGCGCTGCTCATCGCCGCCCTGGTCGCCGCGTGGGTCATCGTCCTGTTCGCGCGTCAGGTCGGCGAGGCGAGCGAGGCGTCGACCCGGGCGGACGCGATGCGCGCCCAGAACGAAGTCCTCGCGGCGAACGTCGCGGCGCTCGAGCAGGAGCTGGCGCTCATCCAGCGCCAGGCGTATATCGAGCAGCAGGCCCGCGAGTACCGGCTCGGCGCACCGCGCGAGCAGCCGTTCATCCTCGCCGACGACGCGCCGCCCCTCGCCTCGGACGCGCCGGGCACCGCCGCGACCCGGCTCGGCGCGGAGGCAAGCGCCGCCACCCCGCTGGAGTCGTGGCTCGACCTCCTGTTCGGGACGTCCGCCGACCCCGCCGCCCGGATGAACCGGCCCGTCCCATCAGAGCCGCCGACGCCGGAGCCCACCTTCTAGCCTCGCGGCGGGCGACCCCGCGAAACCGCCCTCCCGGGCCGCCGGTGCCGCCCTATCCTGCTGGTACGCCCGTGACGGCTCGTCGCGCACCCGCGTGACACGGGCGGAGGGGAGGCTCGGGCTCGCGCATGATCGAGATCCCGATCGAGGACTGGGTTTTCGCGGTATGCGCCCTCGTCGGCGGCGTGCTGCTCCTGTTCATGGTCGTGTTCGACGACATCCTGGGCGGGCTGCTCGACGGGCTCGGGTTCGACATCGGCGGGACGTCGATCACGCCCATCCTGCTCGGCTTCGTCGGGATGTTCGGTGCCGGCGGGCTGTTCGCGACCCAGGTGCTCGACGTCCACGGCGCGCAGGCAGCGATCGTCGGCGTCGTGTCGGGCCTCGCGGGGGCGGGCATCGCGGGGGCCCTGTTCGGCATCCTCAGGCGCAGCGAGAGCGGGGAGCCGTTCGCGCTATCCGACCTCGTCGGCGACGAGGTCTACGTGAGCGTCGCGATCCCGGCGGGCCGCTACGGGACGATCCTCGCCAAGAAGGAAGGCATGACCCACGAGTTCGGGGCGACGGCCGACCACGACATCCCGGCCGGGCGAACCGTGCGCGTGACGGGCACCGCCGGCAACAACGTCATCGTCATAGATCTCGCGGCGGCGTCCGCCGCGACGACGGGGGAGGAGCGCTAGGTGTTCGACTGGCTGTTCAACTTCGACGGCAGCGTGGTCGCGGTCATCATCCCGATCGTCATCCTCGCGCTCCTGTTCGCGTACGCGACGAGCCGGGTGAAGGTCGCTGGTGCCAACGAGGCACTGGTGCGCACCGGCGGGGTGTTCGGTGGGGCACCGGCCCAGCTCAAGGTCGTCCGAGCGGGTCGCGTGATCGTGCTCCCGCTCGTCCACAAGCTCGGCCGGCTCCACCTGTCCGCCCGGCAGATCAACGTGAGCCTCCCGGATGCCGTGACGAAGCAGGGCATCAAGGTCGCGGTGCAGGGCGTGGCGACCGTCAAGATCGGCGGCGACGAGGAGTCGATCCGCAATGCCGCCGAACGGTTCCTCGACCGCGACGAGCAGATCGAGCCCATCGTCAAGAACGTGCTCGAAGGCTCGCTCCGCTCGATCGTGGGCACCCTGACCGTCGAGGAGCTCAACTACGACCGCCAGAAGTTCCAGCAGGAGGTGCAGGGCGCTGCGAAGGCCGACCTGGCGACCTCCGGCCTGACGATCGACAACTTCACGATCCAGGCGATCCGCGACGAAGTCGGCTACATGGACCTCATCGGCCAGCAGGAGACGGCGCGACGCGAGCGGGACGCCCGAATGGCGAAGGCCCAGGCCGACCAGGAGGCCGCCGTCCGCGAGGCCGAGGCGACGCAGATCAAGCTCAACGCACAGCGCGACGTCGCGCTGCGCCAGGCGGACGTCGAGGGGCAGACCGCGTCGGCCGAGGCGAAGGCCGCCCAGGCCGGTCCGCTCGCACAGGCCGAGGCGCAGCAGGAGGTGGTCCGGCGCCAGACCGAGCTGGCCCAGCTCGAGGCCGACCGCAAGCAGAAGGAGCTCGTCGCGAGCACGGTCCGGCCCGCCGAGGCGGAGGCGGAGGCGCAGGTCCGGCGCGCCGAGGGCGACAAGCAGGCGCGGATCGCCGCAGCCCAGGCCGAGGCCGAGCGGGTGAAGCTCGCGGGCCAGGCCGAGGCCGCCGTCCAGGTGACCAAGGGCGAGGCGCAGGCGCGGGTCACCGAGGTCAACGCCGAGGCGATTGCGAAGCAGACCTCGCTCGAGGGCAACGCCGAGGCGGGCGTCGTGTTCACGAAGGGCGAGGCCGAGGCCAAGGCGCTCGCGCTCCGGGCCGACGCCTATCGCCAGTTCAACGAGGCGGCGATCATCTCGACCGTCCTGTCGGCCCTGCCCGAGATCGTGCGCGCGGCCGCCGAGCCGATGGGCTCGATCGACAGCCTGACCGTGCTCTCGACGGACGGCGCGTCGGACGTCGTGAAGAACGCGACACGCACGGTGACGGAGGCGTCGGCAACCGTGAAGGGCCTGACCGGCATCGACATCCCGCAGCTGCTCAACGACGCGCTCGGGACAACGTCGCCGGGTGGCGATGAGCCGCCGAAGCCGAAGCGCGGACCGTCGGGCTCCGGCGGCGGCCCGGGCGGCGGACCCGGCCAGCCGGGTGGCGGCCCGGGAGGCGGTGGATCGGCTGGGCCGAAGCCGGCGGGACCGGGACCGGCCTCGGGTGGCGCGACCCCGCCCTCGGCGTCGTCGGCGTCGTCGGCCTCCACAGACTACGTGCGCGCGCAGCCCGCCGCCCCGACGCCGTCCCACGAGCCCACGCCCGAGCAGCGGTTCGCGGAGGCGGCCGCGACGATGTCGAAGGCAGCCGAGCGAGCCGCCACGCCCGACGCCGCGCAGCTCGCCGGGTTGTCGTCGCCACTGCCGCCCATGCCCCCCGTGTCCGACGTCCGGCCCTCCGACCGGCGTCGGGCGGCCGGTGCGGCGGCCGCCGCCGTCGGGCTCGACGAGCAGTCGACGCTCAGCGAGTCGGCCGTCCGCCTGGCCGAGGAGCTGCGCCGGGTCCCGGGCATCGAGCGCTTCGGCGGGACGCGCCTGCGCGACCTCGAGCGCAGTGGCCCGCGCACGCTGCGCACCTTGTGGGGCGCGGCGAAGGACGAGCTCCAGGGCCGCTACGGTGACGTGACCATCGGCACGCTGCTCGACGAGTACGACCGCTCCGCCGGCGGACCGCCTCCGCCGAGCCACTGAGGCCGCCGCGCGAGGCCCGTGGATCCGACCCGGACGTTCACCCGCCAGGACCTCCTGACCGGGCGCCCAGGATCGTCGCCGGCGCCTGTCTCTCCGGCCGCGCCGGATCCCCGGCCGCGGGGTGCGCCCCCGGCGTTCCACGTCCTGGCCAAGCCCACGGGCGCCGTCTGCAACCTCGACTGCACGTACTGCTTCTTCCTGTCCAAGGAGGCGCTGTACCCGGGTAGCGCGTTCCGGATGCGCGACGACCTGCTGGACCAGTACATCCGGCAGCTGCTCGAGGCACATGAGGACCCGCACGTCACGATCACGTGGCAGGGCGGCGAGCCGACCCTCATGGGCCTCGACTTCTTCCGTCGTGCGATGGCTGCCGTCGAGCGGCACCGGCGCCCCGGCGTCACCGTGGAGCACGCGATCCAGACCAACGGCACGCGACTGGACGCCGCGTGGTGCGAGTTCTTCCGTGAGCACGGGTTCCTCGTCGGGCTGTCGATGGACGGCCCGCCCGAGATGCACGACGCGTATCGCGTCGACAAGGGCGGCGCGCCGACCCACGCGCGGGTCCTGGACGCGGCGCGCCTGCTCGCCCGGGAAGGCGTCGAGTTCAACGTCCTGTGCACGGTGCACGCCGCGAACGCCGACCACCCCCTGGAGCTCTACCGCTACTTCCGGGACGAGGTCGGGACGCGGTACCTCCAGCTGATCCCGATCGTGGAGCGCGCGACGCCGGCGACGCTGGACGCGGCCGACGCCGGCTGGGGCGCGGGGTCCGCCGGCCGGCCGCTGTACGTCGTGGACGGCGCGGAGGTGACCCGCCGCTCGGTGCGGCCCGGGCAGTGGGGCCGCTTCCTCACGACGATCTTCGACGAGTGGGTGACGCGCGACGTCGGAACCGTGTTCGTCCAGCTGTTCGACGCGGCGCTGGCGTCATGGGTCGGGGTACCGCCGTCGCTGTGCATCTTCGGCGAGACCTGCGGCAACGCGCTCGCGCTCGAGCACACCGGCGACCTCTACAGCTGCGATCACTACGTCGAGCCGCGCTACCTGCTCGGCAACATCCGCGACCGCCACCTGCTGGACATGGTCGCGTCCCCGGAGCAGCGGGCGTTCGGGGAGGCGAAGCGCGACACGCTGCCCCGCTACTGCCGGGAGTGCCCGGTTCGGTTCGCGTGTCACGGCGAGTGCCCGCGCAATCGGTTCATCGCCACCCCCGACGGAGAGCCGGGTCTGAACTACCTGTGCGAGGGCTATCGGTCGTTCTTCACCCACATCGACCGGCCCATGCGTCTCATGGCCGGCCTCCTCCGGCAGGGCCGCTACGCCGACGAGACGATGACGATCCTGCGCGCCGAGCGCGAGGCGGAGATCCCCGCTACTGGCGGGCCATCGCGACCCGGTAGCGCTCCTCCGGCGTGATGAGGTGGTCCGCGTCCTCCGCGGACTCGTCGACGTCGAGCTGGACCCATCGGATGCGACCCGAGAACTTCGATGTCTTCGGCCCGTAGTCGTCGCTGACCGGCGTCGCGGAATCCGACCCCACGTCGGTCGTCTCGTCGGCGGAGAACACGAGGGGCACCGTTGCCGGCAGGCGTCCCTCCGCCACGGCGCCGCCGTCGACGAACAGGGTGATCCCCGCGCCCTTGGCGAGACCGCCACCGTCGTACGCGAACTCCATGCGGACCTGGTGCTCACCGGCGGGGATGGGCGCCTCGGCCTGCACCTTGAACCGCTGCAGACCGAACAGGTTGTAGCAGTAGGTCAGGCGACCGTCGTGGGCGTACAGGCTCCAGCCGCCGAATGCGCCGCCCTGGGCGACGATGACGCCGCCCGCCCCGCCCTCTGGCACCTCGATATCGGCGGTCACGGCGTGCGAGCGGTTCTTCAGCACCAGGACGCTGTTCTCCGTCAGGCGTCCCATGCCGCCGAACAGGACCTGGCTGCGGCCCCGAATCAGCTGCGGGCGTCCGGCGAGGCCGGGGTCGAACCGTTCGATGCGCCGGTCGTCCAGCGGCAGGACGTTGTGCCGTGCCGCCTCGATCAGGAACAGCCGCTGGAGCTCGGCCAGCTTCTCCGGCTGCTCGGCGGCAAGGTCGTGCGACTGCGTCCAGTCGTCGGGGCCGTAGAGCTCCCAGACGTCGTCGTCGTATGCCGGCAGTGCGGCCATGACCCACGGCGTGCTGTGGCGAGTGACCGCGGTCCAGCCCTTGTGGTAGATCCCGCGGTTGACGAACTGCTCGAAGTACTGCGTCTGGTGGCGGTCGGTCGCGGCGGCGTTGTCGAACGAGTAGGCCATGCTCACGCCCTCGATCGGCGCCTGCTGGACGCCGTTGACGAAGAGCGGGTGGGGGAGGCCGGCGACCTCCAGCACCGTCGGCGCGACGTCGATGACGTGGTGGAACTGCGCACGGATCTCGCCGCGGGCCGCGATCCCGGCCGGCCAGTGGACGATCGTGCCGTTGCGCGTGCCGCCCCAGTGCGAGGCGACCTGCTTCGTCCACTGGTACGGCGTGTCCATCGCGTGGGCCCAGCCCACGGCGTAATGGTTGTTCGCCGTCGGCGTCCCGAACTCGCCGACCTTGGAGGCAAGGAACTCCGGCGTCTCGAGGTGGGTCGCGCCGTTGAACACGAACGACTCGTTGAAGCTGCCGTTGACGGTCCCTTCGGCCGAGGCGCCGTTGTCGCCGATGATGTAGACGACCAGTGTGTCGTCCAGGACGCCGAGCTCGTCGATGGCGTCGACGAGGCGGCCGACATGGTGGTCCGTGTGCTCGAGGAAGCCCGCGTAGACCTCCATCTCGCGGGCGAGGATCCGGCGGAGGGCTTCGGGCATCTCGTCCCAGGCCGGGATCTCGGCGGGCCGCGGCGTCGCGACGGCGTCGGGCGGGATGACGCCCAGCGCCTTCTGGCGGTCGAGGATCCGCTCTCGCAGCACGTCCCACCCGTCGTCGAAGCGACCCGCGTAGCGGTCTGACCACTCCAGCGGGACGTGATGCGGCGCATGCGTGGCACCCGGCGCGAAGTACACGAAGAACGGCTTGTCCAGCATCAGCGCCTTCTGCTGCCGCACCCACTCGATCGCGTGGTCGGTCATGTCCTCCGTGAAGTGATAGCCCTCCTCGGGCGTCCGCTCGGGCTCGACTGGCGTCGTCCCCTGGTAGATCGACGGCGCGTACTGGTTCGTCTCCCCACCGATGAAGCCGTAGAAGTACTCGAA
>DASSRG010000129.1:0-5739 GCA_035701885.1 Candidatus Limnocylindrales bacterium | reverse complement strand
GAGTTGATGAACTCCTGCGCCTCCTGGCGGCTGATCCCGGCCCGCGTCGACAGCCCGAAGTCGCTCATCCCGTACGCGAGCCCGAAGTTGACCATCTTGGCCATCGACCGCTCGTCGGCCGTGACCTCCTCGGGCGGCTTGCGCAGCACGCGGGCCGCCGTCTCGCGGTGGATGTCGGCCTCGCGCTCGAACGCGTCGCGCAGGTGCTCGTCGCCGCTCACGTGGGCGAGGATCCGGAGCTCGATCTGGCTGTAGTCGGCGGCCACGAGCGTCGTGTCCGGCGACCCGGCGACGAAGGCGTGGCGGATCCGGCGGCCGAGCGGGGTGCGGATCGGGATGTTCTGGAGGTTCGGGTCGGACGACGACAGGCGCCCGGTCGCCGCCACCGCCTGGTTGAACAGCGTGTGCAGCCGGTTGTCCGGCCCGATGAGCGTCGGCAGCGCCTCGACGTACGTCGACCGGAGCTTCGTGAAGATCCGCCACTCGAGGATCGGCTCGATGACGGGGTGCACGCCCCGGAGCTCCTCGAGCACGCTCGCGTCCGTGGAGTAGCCGGTCTTCGTCTTGCGGCCCTTCGGCAGGCCCAGCTCGACGAACAGGATCTCGCCCAGCTGCTTCGGGCTGCCGATGGTGAACTCGTGCCCGACCGCGTCGAAGATCTCGCGCTCCAGCCGGGCGATCTCGGCGGCGAACTCGACCTCGAGCGTCGCCAGCGCCTCCCGGTCGAGCGCGATGCCCGTCGCCTCCATCCGCGCGAGGATCGGGATGAGCGGGAGCTCGATCTCGGCGAACAGCCGGTCCGCGCCGTCGGCCCGCAGCGCCTCCTCCAGCGACGGCCGGACGGCGAGGGCGCCGAGCGCCTCCAGGCCGGCGACCGCCACCGGCGGCAGCCCCGCCGCGGCCGGCGGCAGCACGAGGTCCAGCCGCTCCGCCACGACGTCGGCGATCTTCTGGGCCCGGAGCGTGGCGTTGACCAGGTACGCGGCGATCTGTGTGTCGAAGGCGACGGGCGTGGGCGTCGCGTCCGGGGTCTCGCCGAACCGGGCGGTGAGCAGCGGCTTGACCTCGTGGCCCACGAGGCGCGCGTCGATGCGCTCGAGCAGGTGACGAAGCGCGATGGATGCCTCCGGCCCGTCGGCCGCGACCACCCGGCCGTCCGTGCCCGCCACCGCGAGCGACAGCGGCGTGCCGGCGAGCGGGCGCGGGTTGTCGGTGACGAGCCCTGTCCCCACGGCGTCCTGCGCCCGCAGCCACGCCTCCAACCCGGCAACACCGGCCTCGGCGACGACCTCGATCCGCCCCGGATCGGCGATCGCCGCCGCGAGCGCGCCCGGCAGGTCACCCGCCGCCACCGCGACCCGCTCGGCGCGCGCCTCGGCGATCGCGTGACCGTCGGACGCCGGCGCCGAGGCGCCACCGGCCGCTGCCGCCCCAGCCGAACCTGCCCCACCGCCTCCGCGGCCGATCGCGTCGAAGTCGAGCGACAGCTGGAGCTGCCCGCCCGCCGACTGCGTGCCCGCAAGCCTCGCGGCCGCCCCGGACACGCCGCCCCGCGACCCTGCGCCCTGCGCCGCCGGGAACCCGGCGTCCCGAAGCTCGCGCATCGCCGCCACCGCGTCCTCCGGGTTCTCCCCGACGAGCGGCGGCAGCCGGTCGATCAGCGTCCGGAACTCGTACTCGCGGAACAGCCGGACGACGGCCTCGCGGTCGTACTCCCCCACGCGCCCGCGGGTCGGGTCGAGCTGGAGCCCCTCGACGTCGCGGACGAGCCGCATCAGCTCCCGGCTCTCGAGCACCTGGTCCCTGTGCTCCGCAAGGGGCCCGCGCAGCTTCTCGGGCGTGACCTCGTCGAGGTGCGCGTACAGCTCGTCGAGCGTGCCCCACGTCGCCACCAGCTTCGACGCCGTCTTCTCCCCCACCCCCGGGATGCCCGGGATGTTGTCCGTGGAATCGCCCTTCAGCGCCTTGTAGTCGAGCATCTGGTCGGGCCGCAGCCCCCATCGCTCCTCGATCTTCGCGAGGTCGTAGCTCACGGTGTTCGCGATCCCTCCGCGGAGGGAGACCATGAGCCGCGTCCGATCCGAGACCAGCTGGAGCATGTCCAGGTCGCCGGTGAGGATGACGACCTCGAAGCCCGCGGCCTCCGCCTGGCCCACGAGCGTCGCGATGGCGTCGTCCGCCTCGAACCCCTCCTGCTCGTAGACCGGGATCCCGAGCGCCTTCACGACCTCGCGGACCTTCGGGATCTGGTCGCGCATGTCGTCCGGCATCCGCGTCCGGGTCGCCTTGTACTCGGCGTAGCGGTCGTGGCGGAAGGTGGGCTTCGGGAGGTCGAAGGCGACCGCGACGAGGTCCGGCTTCGCGTCCTGGATCGCGCGCAGGACGATGTTCGTGAAGCCGAACACGGCCGTCACGAGCTCGCCCTTCGAGGTGGTGAGCGGCTGCTCGATGAGGGCGAAGTAGCCCCGGTAGATGAGCCCGTTGCCGTCGAGCAGCAGGAGGCGTTCCATGGGCTCCGAGCCTGCGGGATGGGACACCCGAATTCTACCCGCGCGACTCGTCAGCCCATGTCAGGTTCCGGCGGCGAGGCGGGCCTCCAGCTCCAAGTCGTCCGCCACGAACCAGGTCTGTCGGCCGCGGTTCGCCTCGCGCACGAACGCCGAGAGCGACCGCGACGCGAGGGCCGTGGGCGACAGCTCGCCGAGGACGACCAGCCGGAGCTGGTAGTTCACGAACGCCTGGACGACGTCGCCGGCCACGCCAGTGGAGAGGTCGAGGAACGACGGGTCGAGCCGCTCGACCGGCACGACGACAACTGCAGCGCCGGCACCGAGCGCCTCGGCGATCGCGTCGCGTGCGACGGCGGGCGTGAAGGGAGGGCCGTCCGCCGGGAGCCGGAGCACGTCCGCCGTTCCCATCCCACCTGCACCGCGCATGCACGGATTCTGCACATCCGACACGGAGGATGGAGCCCATCAACTCGCCCAGGTGCCCGGGACTCGGGTCCACAACGGAGACATCCACCAATGCGCGCGCTGTTCGGCGTCATCCTCGTCGGCATCACGGCCATCGTGGCCGGGGCCATCGGCTACCAGGCCGGCATCTCGTCGGCCGTGGCCACCTCCGCCGCCGCGAGCGGCACCGTCGTGTACCACGCTGGCTGGGGCTTCGGCTTCCCGTGGTTCGGCTTCCTGCTGTTCCCGTTCTTCCTGTTCCTGCTGTTCGGCCTGTTCGCCTTCGCGTTCGGCGGCCGCCGGCGCTGGGGCGGCGGCCCGGGCTGGGGCGGCGGCCCGGGCTGGGGCTACGGCCCGCGCGGCTGGAGCGGCAGCCCCGATGACCCCCGCTATCGCTACATCGCGGACGCCCACCGCCGGCTCCACGAGGACGAGGCGGCCCGCGCGGCGGGCACGACCTCGACCGGCACGACCGGATCGTCCAACGCGGCCTCCGGCCCGTTCGATCCGCCGGCTCCGACGGCCGGCTGACCTCCCTTCCACCGGCGCCGGGCGGGTATCCTCGCCCGGCGTCTCGCCGTTCCGGAGCACCCGATGCGCACCATCCTCGTCGCTGAGGACGAGCCCCAGATCGCGGGCCTCGTCCGCGACTACCTCGAGCACGCGGGCTTCGCCGTCCTCACCGCGTCGGACGGCGCCGCGGCGCTCACCACCTGGCGGGCGCGGCGGCCCGACGCCCTCGTCCTGGACCTGGGGCTGCCGCGCGTCGACGGCCTCGACGTCGTCCGGGCGATCCGGCGCGAGTCCACCGTCCCGATCGTCATCCTCACCGCCCGCGGCGACGAGACCGACCGCGTGAGCGGCCTCGAGCTCGGCGCCGACGACTACGTCGTGAAGCCGTTCAGCCCGAAGGAGCTGGTGGCCCGGGTGCGGGCCGTCCTGCGTCGCGCCGATGCCAAGCCGATGAGCGACGAGCGGATCGAGGCCGGCGACCTGGAGCTGGACCTCGCGCGTCGGCGCGTGACGGCTGCCGGCCGGCGGGTTGACCTCACGCCGACCGAGTTCGAGCTCCTCGCGACGCTCGCGCGCGAGCCGGGGCGGGTGTGGACGCGGTCGCAGCTGCTGGACTCGATCCACGGCTTCTCGCTCGAGACGTACGAGCGGGCGATCGACGGCCACATCCGGAACCTCCGGCGCAAGCTCGAGCCTGACGACGCGGCCGGCACGCCGCGCTACGTGCGCACGGTGCACGGGGTGGGCTACGCGCTGGCCGAGCCCGAAGGCTGACGCCGCCGATGCCCGAGGACGACGGTGCCGGAGCGGCGCGCCCGCCCAGCCCGCATGGTTCGCCCGTGACGCCCGGCGCTCCAGGTACTCCCGAGACCCCCGAATCCTTCGGCTCCCCGGCCCCGCCGTACGTGCCCGGGCCGCCCGGTCCGCCGCCGACCACCCTGGATCCGCGCGCCCTGCGCCAGCGTCGGCGCGACGAACGAGAATGGGATCGGCACCAGCAGTGGCAGCGACGCCGGGCCGAGCGGTGGCAGCGCGCCCGGTGGGGCCGCGGCCGAGGACGCGGTCCCGGCGGACCTGGCGCCGTCGGCTGCGCGATCGTCGCGATCATCCTGTTCATCGGCATCATCACCGCGCTCGCGACGTGGGTCGCCGGCGCGCTGCTGGGGCTTCTCGCGCCGGGCGCCGCGCCATCGGCCGCCACCGCGATCGCCGTCACGGTCGTCATCGTGCTCGCGATCGCGGTCGCCGTACGCTTCTTCGGCTCGTTGATCCGGCCCCTCGCGGACCTGGGCAGCGCCGCGGAACGCCTGGCCGACGGCGAACCGGACGTACGCGTCGTGCCCGGCGGTCCCGGCCCCGTGCGGGGTCTCGTCGCGTCGTTCAACGCCATGGCCGAGCGCCTCGACCGGTCGCGGGAGGACCGCCAGGCGCTGCTCGCCGACGTGACCCACGAGCTCCGGACGCCGCTCACCGTGGTCGCCGGCGGCCTCGAGGCGATGCTCGACGGCGTTCACCCGATGGACGAGGACCACGTCGCTCCCCTGCTCGCCGAGACGGCCGTCATGGACCGGCTGCTCGACGACCTGCGCACGCTGTCGCTCGCCGAGGCCGGGGCCCTGCCGCTCCACCGCGAGCCGGTGGACCTCTCGTCGCTCGCCGAGGAGGTCGCGGCGGCCCACCGGGCACGTGCGACGGGGGCTGGCGTGATGCTGGCCGTCGTCGCGCCCGCTCCCGTCGTCACCAGCGTGGATCCCGTTCGCGTCCGCGAGATCCTCTCGAACCTCGTTGGAAACGCCCTCCGACACACGCCCGCGGGCGGCAGCGTGACGCTCGAGGTGGCCGCGGACCGGGGCGAGGCCGTGCTGACGGTCCGGGACACCGGCGAGGGCATCCGGCCCGAGGACCTACCCCGGGTCTTCGACCGGTTCCACCGGCGCGCCGACTCGGGCGGGTCGGGATTGGGGCTCGCGATCGTCCGTGACCTCGCGGGCGCCCACGGCGGGTCGGTCAGCGTCGAGAGCGACGGCGTTCCGGGCCACGGGTCGGTGTTCCGGGTGCGCCTCCCGATCCGAGATTAGCGTTCGTCGCCCTCAAGCCAGGCGGCGGGCACCCCAGCGCAGGACGACCAGCACGAGCCCGGCGACCACGAGGAGCGCGGCGACCGCCGACCAGGCCGGCGTCGTCGACGCAGAGGAGGTGTCGGGCGCCGTGTCGGCGGCCGGTGACGCCGCCGGTGGCTGGTCGGCGTCGGCGGTGAGGTAGAGGTACGTGT
>DASSRG010000128.1:0-5304 GCA_035701885.1 Candidatus Limnocylindrales bacterium | reverse complement strand
CGCGAGCGTCCCGTCCATGTCGCTGACGACGAGCGGGCCGGGCATCGCGCGCATGCTACGGGCGCGGAGCGGCCCGGCGTCTGTGTCGCGTGCGAGGATGCACGGAGTGAAGACGCTCGATCCGGCGGCGCCCGCCGCCCGCGACCTCGCGAGCGGCCGGTTCGTCATCCGGCGCATGGACTCGGCCGACATGGCGGCGATCACGATCCCCTGGATGGCCGAGGCGGGCTGGAACCCGGGGCTGCACGACGCGCGGACGTTCCTCGCGGCCGATTCGGACGGGTTCCTCGTGGGGCTGCTCGACGGCGAGCCCATCGCGACCGTCAGCGGCGTCCGCTATTCGGACGAGTTCGCGTTCCTCGGCTGCTACATCGTCCGGGCGGACCAGCGCGGCCGCGGCTACGGCCTCGCGATCCACGAGGCGGCGCGGCGACGGCTCGAGGGGTCCATCCAGGGCGGCGACGGGGTCCTCGAGAACGTGCCCGTGTACGAGCAGATCGGCCGGGTGCTGGCGTACCGGAACGCGCGGTTCGAGGGGGCCGGGCACGCGCCGGCGGCCGGGCCGGACGAGACCGTTGTCGCTCGTGAGGTTCCCATCGAGGCGATCGAACGGTTGGACCGGCGATGCTTCCCCGCCCCGAGACGCACATTCCTCGAGGCGTGGCTTGCCCAACCGGACGCATTCGCGCGGGCACTGCCATCCGCCGATGGCGGCGTCCGGGGGTACGGGGTCATCCGTCGCTGCGTCCGGGGCTGGAAGGTCGGGCCGCTGTTCGCGGACGACGCCGCCGCCGCGGACGCGATCCTCGACGCCCTCCTCGCGCGCATCCCGGCGGACGACCCGTGGATCCTGGACATCCCGGAGCCGAACGCCGGCGCCCTGGAGCTCGTCGAGCGGCGAGGGATGACGCAGGTCTTCGCGACGGCACGCATGTACACCGGGCCTGCGCCCGCCATCGACCTCGGCCGGGTCTTCGGGGTCACCACGTTCGAGCTGGGCTGAGCGCGGGCGGCGCGATCTATTGCCGCGTTCCATGCCCGAGTGACCGACGACCCGCCACGAGCCGACCAACCGCCCTGTCGCCTGCGCGCGGCGCGCTCCTAGCGTGGACCGGCGGAGTCGCGCGGCGACGCCGGCACGCGGAGGACAGGACGATGACATCGGCGGTTGCACGGGCGGCGGAGGACTTCCTGAGTCAGAAGCGGATTGCCGTTGCCGGCGTCTCGCGGGAACCGGCGGCACACGGCGGCAACGTCATCTATCGTCGGCTCCGGGAGCGCGGCTACGAGGTGTTCGCGGTCAACCCGAACGCGGAGCAGGTCGAAGGCGATGCCTGCTACCACGACCTCGCCTCGATCCCGGGTGGCGTCGACGCGGTCGTGATCGCCACCAACCCGCGCGATACGCCGTCGGTGGTGGAGGACTGCAGAGCGCTTGGCATTCGGCGCCTGTGGATGCACCGCTCGTTCGGCGAGGGGAGCGTCGAGCCGGCGTCGGTCAAGGCCGGTCGGGATGCCGGCATGACGGTCATCGCCGGTGGCTGCCCGCTGATGTTCGAGCCCACCGACGACACCGCCCACCGGTGCATCGGCTGGATTGTGTCGCATACGGGGAGCCGGCCGACCGCGAGCTGAGCCGGCGCCGGCCGCACCACGCCGCATCTGCCGGCACGCGCGCATACTGGGATTCGTGGTCAACCAGCGTCTCGCATCGGCCGCGGAGCCCACGCCCGCCTGATGCCGCACACGCACGCCTCGTCGGCAGCGGCGCACCGCGGACGCCTCGTCGTCGTCTTCGGCATCAGCGTCGGCATCCTCGTGGTCGAGGTCGTCGGGTCGGTCGTCGCCAACAGCCTCGCCCTGCTCGCCGACGCCGGACACGTCCTCACCGATGTCGCGGGCATCGGCCTGGCGCTGCTCGCGATCTGGTTCGGCGGCCGGCCGGCGACCGCCGGCCGGACCTTCGGCTACTTCCGGCTGGAGATCCTTGCCGCGGTCATCAACGCCGTGCTGCTGCTCGCGATCGCGGCGTTCGTCCTCGTCGAGGCGGTTCGGCGGATCGGGCAGCCGGTGGAGATCCAGACCGGCGCGATGGTCGCGTTCGCGCTCGTCGGCTTCGTCGGCAACGGCATCTCGCTGCTGCTGCTCCGCCACCCGCAGGGCGAGAGCCTCAACATGCGCGGCGCCTACCTCGAGGTGATGGGCGACCTCCTGGGGTCGACGGCGGTCATCGTCGCGGCCGGCGTGATCGCCGTCACGGGGTGGACCGGTGCGGACCTCGTCGCCTCGGTCGCGATCGGCGTGATGATCCTGCCGCGGACGTTCTCGCTGCTCCGCGACGCGACCGACGTCCTGCTCGAGGCCACGCCGAAGGGCGTCGACATGGCGCACGTGCGGCGGCACATCCTGGAGGCGCCCGGGGTCGTCGACTGCCACGACCTCCACGCGTGGACGATCACGTCCGGGATGAATGTCGTCTCCGCGCACGTCGTCCTGGCGGAGGGCGCGGATGCCGGCACCGCGCTGAACGCCCTGTCGACGTGCCTCGCCGATGACTTCGACATCGAGCACAGCACCTTCCAGCTGGAGACCGAGGACCGGCGGCGGCTCGAGGAGCGGAGCCACGCCTGACGCGGCCGTCGCGCCGCGGCCTCAGGTCGCTGGCGGCTTCGTCGCTGGCAGCGGGCGCGGCGACTCGCGACCGATGGGCGTCACGATCCTCGCCGGACGCCGCGGCATGCCGCCGGGGCGGTTCGCGTACTCGGGCACGCCGACGCTGGTGACGAGCAGGCCGCCCGGCCGACCGGCGACGACCGGCGCGACGAGCGTCTCCAGCTCCCGGTCGAGGAACGTCAGCCCGCTCGCGCCGAGGCCCAGCGCGTATGCCGCGAGGTGGAGCCGCCCCTCGAAGATGCCGGCGGTGAGCTGCGCCTCGCGATAGCCGCGGTCGTCGACGCCGGCGAGGTCGACGACGCCGATCGCGACGAACGCCGCGTCCGCCGCGAGCGACATGTCCCAGCACGCGCGCAGCAGGGGCTCACGTACGTCGCCCGTCCGGGCGGGCGCGGCGTCCAGCGCCGGTCGATACAGCCCGGGCGCCACGCCGTCGACGGCGTGGACTGCGAGCACGTGCGGTGTCCGCGCGGCCCGGAGCGCCGCGGCGACCGTGAACTCGTACGTCTCGCGGGCGACCGTCCCGTGGGGATCGAGGGTCCGGGCGGAGCCGCGCCGGAGGACGACCGCGTCGACGTCGTCCGAGTGAGGCACATGACCCTCGAGGGCAGGCGCAATCGGGACGGGCGCACCGAGCGTGTCCTGGTCGCCGGCGTGCTGGGCGAGGGTGACCAGCGGGAAGTCCTCGGGATCGTCGCCGAGGAAGCCGCGCGCGGCATCGCCGGCCGGACGGATCGAGGGCTCGCCCGGCCCGACCGTGACCAGCGCGACGGGCCACTCCTCGACCCCGTCGGCGCCCACGATCCGGGCGACCTCCGTGTCAGGGAACGCGACCCAGAGGCGCGGCTCCCAGCCCGCGGACTCTGCGACGAGCAGCGTCTGCGCGAGCATCGAGCCCGCGTCCCAGTAGACGTGGCGGAACCCGCGCTCCGCGTACTTCCAGGCCGTCCGCCAAGGGACGCCGGTGACGATCAGGGTTGTCGCCTCGCCCTCGGCGGCCGGCCCGACGCGCACCAGGGCGTGTCGCTCCGGGTGGTACCACCAGGTCGCATCGTCGAGGCCCCGAACGCCGCGCGCGACGACGTACACCTCGAGCGGGAACCGCCCGCCCGCGGAGCCCGCGGCCCGAAACGTCAACTCGGTGCGCGACGGCCGGGCATCGCGGACGCGCACGACCCCCGCCGAGAGGTGGAGCAGGCGGCCGAGCGTCGCGAGGTCGAGCGGAAGCGTCGTGCCGGGCGCGTGTCCCGCCAGGGCCTCCGTCGCGGCGATCGCCGGGCGCGGCCAGTCGTCGGGCAGCTCCACGACCGGCAGGTCTGACGGGTACTGCTTCCATGCCGGCGGGAGACGCGCAGGATCCAGCGGCGTGAAGTCCTGGACGACGAGCTCGTGCGCGACCGGCGGCGGCATCTCGTCGGCCGGGACGTATACGTCGTACGACGACAGCCGGTGATAGAGGCGAGCCGTGTCGCCGGGCGACGCCGCGGACGCGCCGGTGGCCCGCCAGCCGCGTCCGCTCATCGACGTGCGCTCATCGAGCCAAGCCTACGCCGCCCAACCACGACCAACCCCGACGCACCTACGCATTGGCGTACGGGGTCTGTGTGGACGAGGATCGCTATCGCGACGAGTTCTGGTGACCCGCGCCGCCGCGCACCTCCCCGCCTAGGCCGGCGTCCGCCGACGAACGGCGGGCGGGGCCCACCGGCCATCGAGGGCCTCGGGCGTCGGCGCGTACAGCCGCATGGTGATTCCGAGCCCGCCCGGCGCGGACGGCAGCCAGTTCGCCTCCAAATCCGGGCCCGGCGAGCGCTGCTGGATGTACAGCTCCAGCGAGCCGTCGGGGCCGAACCGAAGCGGGTCGCGGTCGCCGAGCGCGAACCGGTCGAGCGGGTTCGCGACCTGGAAGCCCTCCGCGTCGTACATCGTCACCGACCAGAAGGCGTTGACCGGCGGGAGCTCGTCCGCCTCGAAGCGGAGGATGTAGTCGTGCTCGCCGGTGATCGGCTGGCCCTCGGCGTCGGCCAGCAGGACCGGGTAGATGGCGTCCTCGGGCGGGTTTGCGCCCAGGCCGATCCGGCAGACGATGGCGCGCTTGAGGTACTCGTTGCCGTAGACGCCCATGGTCTGCGTGTTCATGGACCAGCCATTGACGACCTGCGCCATCCGCGGGAAGGCTGCCTGCATCCGGGCGACGGCCGCCGCGGGTGCGCCGGCGATGGCATCACGCGCATCTCCGGCGAGGCCTTCCGCGCTGAACGGCGAGCCGGCGACGAGACCGATCCGCTTCGCGCGCTCGAGCAGGCTCCAGTCCGTGGGATGGGCCGGGAACCGGGCGAGGAGCTCGGCGCCCAGCGCGAAGAACTCGTCGCCGGGCAGCGACTCGACGAGCGTGAGCGGCTCGGTGTGCATGTCGATCGACGGGTCGGGCGTGAACGGCGCCGGCGAGGTGGTCCTGCCCCAGGCCGCCAGCGGCGTCGCGGTGATGCGGTCCTGGACCTCGTTGACGGCCGCGTAGTCCGGCGGCCCGTTCGTCTGGATCCGACCGATGACCCAGACGACGTCGGTCGGGGCATCGATCCGCTCGACGCCATCGGGCAGCGCCCCCTGCCAGCCGGGCGGCGTGACGGC
>DASSRG010000127.1:0-21491 GCA_035701885.1 Candidatus Limnocylindrales bacterium | reverse complement strand
GCGGAACTCGCTCATCGGCACGCGCTTGCCGTAGCCGGTCTCGGTGAGGACGAGGAGGTCGGCGTCCGGGTCCACGACCCGCATCGCCACGACGGCGTCGCCCTCACGCTTGAGCAGCCGGATGCCGATGACGCCGGCCGCATCGCGGCCCATCGGCCGGACCTCGTCCTCCGAGAACCGGGCGAGCATGCCCTCGGCGGTCGCGATGATCACGTGGTCCTCGCCGGAGCTCACGTCCACCCAGGCGAGCTCGTCGCCGTCGGCGATCGTGATCGCGCGGATGCCCGTCGAGCGGACGCGCTCGAACTGCTCGAGCGGCGTCTTCTTGATGATCCCCTTGCGCGTCGCCATGACGAGGAAGTGCCCGGGCTCGAAGTTCGGCAGGCAGATCGTCGCGACCGGGTACTCGCCGGACTCCACCTGGACGCCCGGCAGGTTGATGATCGCCATGCCCTTCGCCTGGCGGCTGGCGTCGGGGATCGCGTGGACCTTCGCGCTGAACACCCGGCCGCGGTTGGTGAAGAACAGCGCCCAGTCGTGGGTGTTCGCAGCCAGCAGGTGCTCGACCGCGTCCTCCTCGCGGGTGACGTGGCCGATGATCCCCTTGCCGCCCCGGTGCTGGCGACGGTAGGTCGCCACCGGCTGGCGCTTGATGTAGCCGCGGCGGCTGATCGTGACGACGACGTCCTCGTCGGCGATCAGGTCCTCGTCGGTCATCTCGCGGCTGGAGTCGTCGACGACGCGCGTCCGGCGCTCGCCCGCGTACTTGCGCTTCAGCTCGGCGAGCTCGTCCTTGATGATCGCGAGGACACGCGACGGGTTGGCGAGGATGTCCTCCAGCTCGGCGATGAGCTGGATGACCGCGAGGTACTCCTCCTCGATCTTCTGGCGCTCGAGGGCGGCCAGGCGGGCGAGCCGCATGTCGAGGATCGCCTGTGCCTGCAGCTCCGACAGCCCGAACCGGCCCTGGAGGTTGTTGCGCGCCGTCTCGACATCCGCGGACTCGCGGATCGTCCTGATGACCTCGTCGAGGTTGTCGAGCGCGATCTTGAGCCCTTCGAGGATGTGGGCCCGGGCGCGCGCCTTCTCGAGGTCGTACTCGGTGCGCCGGCGGACGATCTCGCGGCGGTGGGTGACGTAGTGGCTGATGACGCTCTTGAGCGGGAGCGTCTGCGGCTGGCCGTCGACGAGCGCGAGCATGTTCAGGTTGAACGACTGCTGCATCGACGTGTGCTTGAACAGGTTGTTCAGCACCTTGTGCGGGTTCGAGTCGCGCTTGATCTCGATGTAGATCCGCATCCCGTCGCGATCGGACTCGTCGCGCAGGTCGCTGATGCCGTCGAGCTTCTTGTCCTTGACCAGGTCGGCGATCTTCTCGAGCAGCGCCGCCTTGTTCACCTGGTACGGGAGCTCGCTTACGATGATCGCGGTGCGGTCGCCGCGGGTCTCCTCGAACGCGCACTGGGCGCGCATGATCACGCGGCCGTGCCCGTGGGCGTACATCTCGCGGATCGCGTCGACCGTCTCCTGCTCGCCGGTGAGCGGGTTCCGCCGCGTCTCGAAGCGGAAGATCGAGGCGCCGGTCGGGAAGTCGGGGCCCTTCACGAGCTGGCACAGGCCGTCGTTGGTGATCTCGGGGTTGTCGATGTAGGCGACGACGGCGTCCGCGACCTCGCCCAGGTGGTGCGGCGGGATGTTGGTCGCCATCCCGACCGCGATCCCCGACGACCCGTTGATCAGCAGGTTCGGGAGCTTCGAGGGCAGGACCGTCGGCTGCTTCTGGGTGCCGTCGTAGTTGTCCTCGAAGTCGACGGTGTCCTTGTCGATGTCGGCGAGCATCTCCGCGGAGATCGCCGTCAGCCGCGCCTCGGTGTAGCGCATGGCCGCAGCGGAGTCGCCGTCGATGGACCCGAAGTTGCCCTGCCCGTCGACCAGCGGGTAGCGCATCGAGAAGTCCTGGGCGAGCCGGACGAGCGCGTCGTACAGGGCCACGTCGCCGTGCGGGTGGTACTTGCCCATCACCTCGCCGACGATCGCCGCGCACTTGCGGTAGGAGCTGGTGGCGGACAGCCCCATCTCCCCCATCGTGAACAGGATCCGCCGGTGGACGGGCTTGAGGCCGTCGCGGACGTCCGGCAGCGCCCGCGCGACGATGACGCTCATCGCGTAGTCGAGGTACGAGACGCGCATCTCGTCCTCGATCCGGATCGCGCGGATGTCGCCCAGGTTGTCGGTCACGTGGTGGTGCTCCTGTGGTCAGGCGGGTGCTACGGGCGGTCGATGACGGGGCGCTCGGCGGGCGGGACCGCGACGCCGAGGCCGGCGAACGCGGCGGCCGTCTCCGCGGCGCGGGACGTGGACGGGGCGTCGGGACGGCGGCGGATGCCGTCGAGCGCGGTGCGCAGGTCGTCTGCGACCGCGTCCGGAATCTTCTCGAGGCTGTCGCGGATCACCCACGCGCGGTTGCCGTCGTCGGTGGCGGTCGCGGTTGCGGTCTCGTCGCGGAGGAAGGTGGTCGTCGCCTCGAGGTCGACGAGCGCAAGCGCGCGCAGCGCCCACGAGATCGCCTTCTGGACGTCGGGCGAGGCGTCGCCGATGAGGTCGCGCATGATCGCGAGGCCCCGGGTCGCGACCTCGGGCCGGCGCCCCGCGACGCGGTCAGCAAAGGGGAGCGTGGCGATGGTGGACGCGGCCAGCCGCCGTTCCCAGCGCGACGGCGAGTAGACCAGCTGTTCCAGCTCTGCCCACCGGTACGGCTCCGCGATCACCCCGAGCGCGGCGACGTGCGCGAGCGCATCGACGGTGGCCCACTCCCGGGCATCGCGCGCCTCCGCGCGGACGAGCTGCCACGTGCGTTCCGGCTCCGCGCCGATCGTGCGCTCGAGGATCGCGAATGCGATGAAGTGGAGCTCGACGAGCGACTCGCGAACCAGCCGTGCGGCGACGTCGACGTGTTCCGAGGCGCGGACACCGCGGCTCGCCGCACGGAGCCCGCGGCCGACCGCGCGGAGCAGCGGCAGGCGCACGCCCAGGGCCGGTCCCACGCCTGGCACGATCGTCCGCATCCCGTCGAGGTACTCCGGGTCGGCCAGCGACGGCAGGCCGGCACGGAGCGTCGTGACGAGCGTGTCGGGATCGTGGACGTGCTCCCCTGCAGCGAGCCCGAGGGCGATGGCCGCCTCCTTGCGGTCGGCGACGAGCTGTCGCCCCCGCGCGGTGGCCGGGCTCTCGCGCCGCGAAGGCGCGGTCGCTGCTGTCATCGCGCCACACCCGCCGGCTCGTCGGTCGTGGGCACGGACCTCCAGCGCGCGTTTTCCACCTGTTCGGGCGTGTCGTCCGGCTCCAGACGGAACCCGTACCGCTGCTTCAGCTCCTGCTTGCGCGCCTGGGGCGCGGCCACGTAGAGCCCGTCGGCGGTCGCGAGCACCGTCCCGTCGCTGGCATCGACGAGGACGCCCTCCGCGCGAACAAGGCGGCGGCGGACGTCGACGACGCGGCCCTCACCGCGGATCAGGCGGCCGATCGGCACGGGTCGCTTGAAGTCGACCGACATTCGTGCGGTGACGCCCCAGTTGTCGCTGTCGACCAGCGCCCAGGCCATGACCTCGTCAAGGATCGTGCACACGATCCCGCCGTGGGCGATGCCCTCCCAGCCCTCGAACCGGCGGTCGAGCGCGAGCTCCGTCCAGCAGGCGCCGTTCTCCGCGTGCAGGGCGAGCTGGATCCCGTGCGCGTTGAGGCTGCCGCACGCGAAGCAGTTGTGCGGCTCGAGCACGATCCGGCTGCCGCCGATCCGCACGTGCTCGAGCGTCACGCTCCGCTCAGATGTCAAGGTTGCGCACCTTGCGGGCCTCGGTCTTGATGAAGTCCTTGCGCGGTTCGACGCGCTCGCCCATGAGCATCGTGAAGATCCCGTCGGCTTCGGACGCGTCCTCCACCTCGACCTTGAGCAGCGTCCGCGTCTCCGGGTTCATCGTGGTCTCCCAGAGCTGGTCGGCATTCATCTCGCCGAGGCCCTTGAAGCGCTGGACGCTCACGTTCTTGGTCGTGAACTCCTTGAGGATCTTGTCGCGCTCCTGCTCGTCCTGCGCGTACCGCGTCTGGCGCCCGGTCGAGAGCCGGTACAGCGGCGGTTGGGCGATGTACAGGTAGCCCGCGTCCACCACCTCGGGCATGTGCCGGTAGAAGAACGTGAGCAGGAGCGTCCGGATGTGGGCGCCGTCCACGTCGGCGTCGGTCATGATGATGATCCGGTGATACCGCAGCTTGGAGATGTCGAAGCTGTCGCCGATGCCGCCGCCGAGCGCGATGATCAGCGGCTTCACGTTCTCCGAGCTGAGGATCTTGTCCAGGCGTGCCTTCTCGACGTTGAGCAGCTTGCCGCGGAGCGGGAGGATCGCCTGGAACCGGCGGTCGCGGCCCTGCTTCGCGGAGCCCCCGGCCGAGTCACCCTCGACGATGTAGAGCTCGCTCTTCGCCGGGTCACGCTCCTGACAGTCCGCGAGCTTGCCGGGGAGCGACATGCCGTCGAGCGCGCCCTTGCGGATCACGAGGTCGCGCGCCTTGCGCGCGGCGTCGCGTGCCCGCGCCGACATGAGGCACTTCTCGATGATCCGGCGGCCGTCTGCCGGGTTCTCCTCGAGGTGCTGGGCGATTGCATCGGCAAGGGCGCCCTCGACCTGGCCCGCGACCTCGGCGTTGCCCAGCTTCGCCTTCGTCTGGCCCTCGAACTGCGGCTCGGTCAGCTTGACGCTGATGACGGCGGTCAGGCCCTCGCGCACGTCCTCGCCCGACAGGTTGCCGTCGGCGTCCTTGAGCACGCCGTTCTTCTTTGCCCAGTCGTTGAGCGACCTGGTGAGCGCCCGGCGGAACCCCGTGACATGGGTCCCACCGTCCACGGTGTTGATGTTGTTCGCGAAGGCGAGGACGTTCTCCGCGTACGAGTCGTTGTACTGGAGCGCCACCTCGATCGTGGTCGAGCCGTCCTTGCGCTCGCAGTAGATCGGCCGGGTGTGGAGCGCATCCTTGTTCCGGTTCAGGTGCCGGACGAACGATACGAGCCCACCCTCGAAGTAGAACGACCGCTCGCGGTCGTCGCGCTCGTCGCGGAGCGTGATCCAGACGCCCTTGGTGAGGTACGCGGACTCACGAACGCGCTGGGCGATCGTCTCGAACGAGAAGTCCGTGGTCTCGAACATCTCCGCGTCGGGCTGGAAGATCGTCTTCGTGCCCTTGCGGTTGCCCTGCGGACCGACCTTCTCGACCTTCGTCTTCGGCTTGCCGCGCTCGTACTCCTGTGCCCAGACGCCGCCGTCGCGCGCGCTCTCGACGCGCAGCCACGAGGACAGCGCATTCACGACGGAGATCCCCACGCCGTGCAGGCCACCGGAGACCTTGTAACCGCCACCGCCGAACTTGCCGCCGGCGTGGAGCACGGTGTGGACCACCTCGAGTGCGTCCTTGCCGGTCGAGTGTCGCCCGACCGGAACGCCCCGGCCGTCGTCCTGGACGCTGAGCTTGCCGTCGGCGTGGATCGTGACGATGACGGTGGTCGCGTGCCCGGCCATCGCCTCGTCGATCGAGTTGTCGACCACCTCCCAGACGAGGTGATGCAGCCCCCGCACGTCGGTCGAACCGATGTACATGCCCGGACGCCGGCGGACGGCCTCCAGGCCCTCCAGGACCTGGATGTTGGCAGCGCCGTACTCGGCCCCCGCCGCCTTGGCCTTGCGGCCAGCGGCACGGCCGTTCGTCGCCGCCGCGACCTGCCGATCCTCGACGTCCGTCACGCGGTCCCTCCGATCAGGCGCTCGTAGAGTCGCCCGAGCTCTTCGTCGCTGTAGTACTCGATCACGATCCGTCCCCCCTTGCGCGACCGGCTCAGGCTCACCTTGGTGCCCAGTCGCTCACGGAGGTCTTCCTCCACCCGCTCCAGGTCCGGATCGAGGCGTGGGGTTGGTGTGGCGACCGCCTTCGGGGTTCGAGGCTCGCGAAGGCGACGGACGAGCTCCTCGGTCTGGCGAACCGACAGCCCTTGGTCGACGATCGTGTTGATGACATGTGCCTGGCCGTCGATCGGAAGGCCGCCGATGGCGCGCCCGTGCCCCTCGGTGAGGCGACCCTCCGCGATGGCCGCCTGGACGTCCGCATGGAGGTCCAGGAGCCGCATCGTGTTCGCCACGGCCGCCCGGGACTTCCCGACCCGATCCGCGACCGCCTCCTGGGTCAGCCCGAACTCATTCACGAGCTGCCGGTACGCGGTTGCCTCGTCGATGGGATCGAGGTCGGCCCGCTGGACGTTCTCGACGAGCGCGATCTCGAGCTGGTCCTTGTCGGCGAGGTGACGGACGAGCGCGGGGATCCGGTCCAGCCCCGCGAGCCGCGCGGCCCGGAGGCGCCGCTCGCCGGCGACGAGCTGGTACCCGTCGATCGTCTCCATCACGAGAATTGGCTGGAGCACGCCGTGCTCCCGGATGCTGGAGGCGAGCTCCTCGAGGCGTCCGTCGTCCATCCGGCGACGCGGCTGGTACGGATTGGGTGCAACGCGAGCCACGGCGACTTCGACGATCGCCGCCTCGTTGGTATGTCGCTGGGGAATGAGCGACGCCAGTCCGCGACCGAGCGCGGACCCGCTGCGATCTGCCTTGACGGTCACGCCGTCGCTCCCGCATATGTCGTCGGCGCGTCGGCGTCCGCCCGCCCCCACCGCGCGCGGAGCTCGTCGGCAACGCGCTTGTACGCCTCCGCACCCTTGCTCTCCGGCCGGTAGAGGGCGATCGGAAGACCATGGCTCGGTGCCTCTGACAGGCGAACGCTGCGCGGCACGATGGTCTCGAACACCGCGTCTCGCAGGTGCCGCTTGACCTCGGCGGCGACCTCGGCGGACAGGTTTGTCCGGCTGTCATACATCGTGAGCAGCACCCCGCCGATGGCGAGGTCCGGGTTCAGGTGATCACGCACGAGGTTGACCGTGGCCAGGAGCTGCGACAGCCCCTCGAGGGCGTAGTACTCGCACTGGATCGGAATGAGCACGGAGTCCGCGGCAGTCAGCGCGTTCACTGTCAGCAGGCCCAGCGACGGCGGGCAGTCGATCAGGATCCAGTGCCAGTTGTCCGCCTCGGCGCGGATCGCGCGCCCCAGCCGCCGCTCGCGACCGATCATTGACGCAAGCTCGATCTCGGCCCCCGCGAGCTCGATGGCTGACGGGACGAGGCGCAGGCCTTCGACTGGCGTGGCGACATGCAGCTCGGCGAGCGGCCGGTCGCCTACCAGGGCGTTGTATGTAGTGCCCTCGACGCTGCCGCGATCCACGCCAAAGCCGCTCGTGGCGTTGCCCTGGGGATCGAGGTCGATGACGAGGACGCGATCTCCGAGAAGCGCGAGATAGGTTGCGAGATTGACCACCGTGGTGGTCTTCCCGACGCCGCCCTTCTGGTTCGTACAGGCGATCGTCTGGCCCACTCAGGCTCCCGTCGCAGTCGTGCTCATGTGTTCCAATTCTAGCATCGAGCCCCCGGTTCCGGCCGTTCGGAACGGGCTCGAGGATGGCGCACGGCCCTTATCGGGCACTCATCTGCCACCTGCACTGTTTCACGTGAAACACCCCCGGGGCGTCGGCGGCGGAGGAGCGTGGCGCGCGGGTCTGCCACGTGCCCGGAGTGCCGTTTCACGTGAAACACGCGTTCGGTTGGCCAGTTCGATCAACCACCGATCTGCTGGCGACGGATAGGCCGTTCTGACGATTGATCCCCGCTCCGGGTTGGTGGGATACTTCGACCGAGCCTGTCGCTGTCACGTGTCGCCGCGGCCCGTCAACGTCCTGCCCGACCGTCGGCTCGCTTGCCGGGGATCGACCCACTCCATGCATCTCACCATCGCCGCGGCGCTCGCCGTCGTAGCTGCGCTCGCAGAGTTCACGATCGCGCCCTACATGAAGGTCGGCGATGCCGTTCCCCACCCGGTGCTCGTGTTCGGTGTCATCGCCGCAACCGCAGGCGGCTTCGAGGTTGGGCTCGCGTGTGCCTTCGTCGGCGGACTTGCGCTTGACATCCTGGGCCAGCGACCGCTCGGATCGTCCGCGTTCTCCCTCCTCGTTGCGATCGCGGTTGGCTCGCTCGTTGCTGGAGCCCTGGGTCGCGTGAGGATCGCGGCGCCGATCGTCGCCACGTTCGTCGCCAGCGTCGTCTACTCCGTCCTGCTGCTCGTCTCCACGACGGCGCTGACGGCGGCCGCGATCGGCCCTGCCGCAATCGGGGTGATCATGCCGTCGGCGATCTACGACACCCTCCTCGCCGCCATCTTCGGCCCCTTGACCGTGGCGATCGTCGTACGTCGCCGTGAAGCGGAACGGGTCGACTGGTGAACGACACGTACATGGCCATCCACCGGGAACGCGATCGCCGGCCGCTCCGGTTCGTGGCGTTCGGGATCGTCACGATCCTCGTGTTCGGCCTGCTCACGACCCGGCTCGCCTACCTGCAGGTGACGAACGGCCAGGCGCTGGCCGCGAAGGCGGAGACCAACCGCGCCGTCGAGGTCGCCGTGCCGGCACCTCGGGGGCTGATCTACGACCGCCAGGGCCGGCTGCTCGTATCGAACGTGGCAACCTGGGCCGTGAAGGTCAAGCCCTCGGATCTTCCGTTCAGCCGGCGGGACGAGGTTGCGACGCGCCTCGGCGCCCTGCTCGGCATGGAGCCGGCCGACATCATCGCGACGATCGACAGCGCCCCCGGCTCCCGATTCGATCCCGTCCGTATTGCCGCCGATGTGCCCGAGCGCACAGCACGCCTGATCGCCGAGTCCACGGAGGAGCTGCCGGGCGTCCTCGTGACGGTCGAGACCCGGCGGCAGTACCCCGATGGCCCGCTCCTGTCCCACATCCTCGGGTACACGGGGCCGATCGACAGCGGCGCGTACGAGCGCCTCCGCGGCACTGGATATCTCTCGGACGACATGGTGGGGAAGGCCGGAGTGGAGGCGACGTTCGAGGAGGAGCTCCGAGGCACATACGGGCGTGAGCTCGTGGAACGCGACGCGACCGGGCGCGACATCCAGGTCCTCCGGACGGTCCAGGCGGCGGTCCCCGGTGCGTCGCTGCGGCTCACCATCGATCGCACCATCCAGCGCGAGGCGACGAAGGCGCTCAAGTGGGGCATGAAGGCTGCGGGCCTGAAGCGCGGCGTGTTGATCGTGATGAACCCACAGACGGGCGAGGTCCTCGCGCTCGTCAGCCTTCCCTCGTACGACAACAACCTGTTCGCGCGTGGGATCTCGGCAAAGGCGTTCGCGAAGCTGTCGAAGGACAAGAACAAGCCGCTGACCAACCATGCGGTCCAGGCGCACTATCCGCCGGGCTCGACGTTCAAGCTCGTTGCCGGCACCGGCGCCCTCGCCGATCGCAAGATCACGCCCAAGACGCGGATCCGCACCGCGGGCTACCTCACGCTCGGTGGCACGCGGTTCTACGACTGGAACCACATGGGCTTCGGCATGTGCAACATCAACTGTGGCTTCGGGCACTCGTCGGACACGTTCTTCTTCCAGCTCGCCGGGATGCTCGGCGCCGACCGGCTGGCCTACTGGGCCCACCAGTACGGCTTCGGCAAGCCCACCGGCATCGACCTCCCTGGCGAGGCGGCCGGGATCGTCCCCTCGAACCAGTGGAAGGTCGACGCCCTCGGGCAGCGGATGACCGGCGGAGAGGTCTACCAGGCCGGCATCGGACAGGGGTACGACGTGGTGACCCCGATCCAGCTCCTCAACGCGTACACGGCCCTCGCCAACGGCGGCAAGCTCTATCGACCGCAGCTCGTCCGCGAGGTCGTCGGGCCTGACGGCGAGGTCGTCAAGCCGTTCAAGCCGGACCTCATCCGCAAGCTCAAGGTGTCACAGGCGACGCTGCGCGCGATGCGCTTGGCGGCCCGGTCCACGGTCACGTTGCGGCACACGTACAACCTCGTCGATATGCCCGTGAAGGTGGCGGGAAAGTCCGGGACCGCCGAGTTCGGGACCCGGGATGCCAAGGGACGGCTGCCGTATCACTCGTGGTTCGTCGGTTTCGTGCCCAAGAACCCGTACAAGGGAAACTTCAAGGCGACGACGTCAGAGCTGGCATTCCTCGCGTTCGCGTACGACTCGCGGACCAAGGGCAACGCGGGCACGGAGATCGCGAAGGCGTTCCTGCAGTACCACTTCCACATCAAGAAGGACTACCTCAACCACCAGCTGCTCGAGCGCGGCAACTTCTACCAGAGCAACTGATCGATGCGAGTGATGCGAGCCGAACCGCGCCGCTTCGCCGACGTGGCCACGCGCAATGTCGGCGCGGTGTGGCGCGCCTACGATCTCCAGCTCACGACCTACGTGGCGCTGCTGGGCGCGATCGGCCTCGTCATGGCGTACACGAACAGCGTCGAGGCGGGGGAGTCGGTCCTGAGGACGGGCACCACGTTCACGCGCGCGCTCATGTGGTCCGGCCTCGCGATCGTCGTGTTCACGGTCGCGACCCTGTTCGACTACCGGTGGCTCAAGACGCTCCGCTGGCCGATCTGGTTCGCCAACATCGGCCTGCTGGTGCTCACGCTCGCGATCGGCAGCGGTGTCGGTGGGTCCTCGCGCTGGGTCAGCCTCGGGCCCCTCACGTTCCAGTTCTCCGAGCTCGCGAAGATCCTCATGATCATCGTGCTCGCCGCGTACCTCGGAAGCCGCGAGGGCCGGCTCGACTCGCTCGGATCGATCCTCGGCGCGTGCCTGCTGATGGGTCCTGCCTGGGTCCTCGTGATGCTGCAGCCCGACCTCGGAACCTCGCTCGTGCTCGCGGCGATCCTCGCCGGGATGCTGTTCATGTCCGGCGCGAGCCTCAAGTGGCTCGTGGCGATGGCGCTCGGCGTCCTCGCCGTGATCCCGATCGCGTGGACGTACGTCCTCCGCGATTACCAGAAGGACCGGATCCTGTCGTTCATGAACCCCAGCACGGACACCCAGGGTGCGGGGTGGCAGGTCTTCCAGTCCCAGATCACGGTCGGCTCGGGAGGCCTGCTCGGCACGGGTCTCACCAACGGCGCCCAGACGCGCGGAGAGTTCCTGCCGGTCCAGGAGAGCGACTTCGTGTTCGCCGTCCTCGCACAGGAGCTGGGGTTCATCGGGGCGCTGGTCGTGTTCCTCCTGTACGGCGCCCTGCTGTGGCGCATCCTGGCGTCCGCCTGGGCATCGCGCGACCCGTTCGGCCTCCTGTTCGGTGCCGGACTCGCGTCGATGCTCCTGTTCCAGCTGTTCGTCAACGTGGGGATGGTCATCGGCCTCATGCCCGTCACCGGCATCCCGCTCCCGTTCATCAGCAACGGCGGGGCGTCGCTCGTCACGCTCGCGATGGGGCTGGGGATCGTCCAGAGCATCAACATCCGGCAGCACCAGCGCGCGGAATGGTGAGCGGCCGCGGAAGCGGCCCCGACCGCGTTCGGCTGGGGCGGCGCGGCTGGATCGTGGCGCTCGTGGTCGCGAGCGCCCTCGGCCTCCTCGCGCACCCGGTGATCGCGAGCGTGGGCGCACCGTCGGGAACGACCGGGACCGTCCCTTCGGCCGGCGATACGGGCACGATCGAGGCACTCTACGGCCTGTTCATCCTCCTGCTCGGCGCGAAGGTGGGGGAGGAGGTGCTCCGGCGGCTCGGCCAGCCCGGGGTCGTCGGCGAGCTGCTTGGCGGCTTCGTGGTCGGGCCGTATGCGCTGGGGCTGGTGACGCCCGGCGAGACCGCCTTCGTCATGTCCGAGATCGGCGTCGTCGTGCTGCTGTTCACCGTCGGGCTCGAGGTCCGCACCGACGACCTCCTGAGCGTGGGCCGGCCTGCGATCCTCACCGCCGTCATCGGCATGGTCCTACCCATCCTTGCAGGCCTCGTGATCGGGCTCGCGATCGGCGCCGACGCCTTCGCCGCGTTCTTCGTCGGTCTTGCGCTGGCGGCGACGAGCATCGGCATCACCAGCCGCGTGCTGCGCGACATGGGCGTGCTGGACCGGCGCTGGGCGAAGGTCGTCATCGGGGCCGCGCTCGTCGATGACATCCTCGCGCTCGTGCTGATCGGCATCGCGTCGGGCGCGGCCGAGGGCGACGTGTCCGCGACGACGATCCTCGTGGGCGTGGCCGGCGTGGGCCTCGTCCTCCTGGGCTTCGCGATCGCCCGCCGTGTCCGCGGGCTGCCGCGGGAGGTGTTCACCTGGCCGCTGTTCGCGGATACGCCCCTGGTGCCGGCGTTCCTGCTGATGCTGTCCGTCGCGCTGCTGTCGGCCGCGATCGGCCTGGCGGCGATCATCGGGGCGTTCGTCGCCGGCCTCATCGTCGCCGAGACGGAGGCGCGCGAGGAGCTGGAGCAGGACTTCAAGCCGCTCGCCTCGATCTTCACGCCGTTCTTCTTCGCCGTCACCGGCGCGCAGCTGGACCTGAAGCTCCTGTTCGACCCGACCGTCGCGGTGCTGGCGTTCACGCTCGCGATCGCCGGCGTGATCACCAAGGTGCTGGGCGGCATCGTCGGGGCGAGGTCCGAGGGCCGGTGGGCGTCGACCACGATCGGGTTCGGGATGGTGCCTCGAGGCGAGGTCGGGATCGTCGTCGCCAACCTTGCACTGACGACCGGAGTCGTTGGCGCAGACATCTTCGCGACGATGCTCGTCGCCGTGATCCTCACGACGATCGTCGCGCCGTACCTGCTGGCGTGGGCCGTCCCCAGGGCGGAGGCCGAGGCCGCGGCTCGCGGCGACGGTCCGGACCCGGCGCCGCTGCCCGCCTGACGCCAGGTCAGCGGCGGCGGAAGAGGCCTCGATCCCCGTGCTGGGCTGTCGGTGCCGTGCGCCGGCGCTGGTGCGAGCGGAGCAACGCGTCGATCTCGGTCTGGTATGTCCGCCCGATCGGCATCCGGTCGAGCCATTCCAGGTACTCGAGATCGGTGCGTGCGATCTCGCCCAGCGACCAGCCGGCGTAGCGCCCGAACGTCAGCACGGACCCCGAGGGATTGCCCGGCGGGGGACCGGCAGCGCCGTCGCCCTGGGCCGTGCCCATCGTGCCCGGGTCGTACTGGTGCCCCGCCGACGAGCGCCCCGAGGTCCAGTTCGGCGAGACGTACTGGGGTCGCGCGCGAAAATCGACGTCACCCGGGTCGGCGACGCCGGGGAAGCCCCACTCCCGCGGCGGGGCCTCCCGTCGCGGGGACCCGGCGTGGCCCGACGTCGTCCGGTGCGCCGGTCGCTGGTTCGCCTGGGCGGCCGCGTGCGACGCCGCGCGGGCACGACCCTCTGCCGCAGCGACACGCGCCGCGGCCGTCGCGCTGCGGGACCGCGCACGATCGACGGCAGCGCGGCGGGCCGGATCGCGCAGCAGCTCCCACGCCTGGTTGATGCGCACCATGCGCTCCTGGGCGTCGGGGCCGGGCGACACGTCCGGGTGATACTTCTTCGCGAGGCGCCGATATGCCGCCTCGATCACCTCGTCCTCGGCCTCCGGGTCGACCTGGAGGACCTTGTAGGGATCGGGGATGTTCACCGCGTGGCTGAACCCGGGACGTTGGGCGGCATCCCCGGCAGACTAGCATCGTGCCCGAGGCCTCCGAACCCCCCGAACGTCCCGTGGCTCCGGTCGCCCGCGAGCCCGTCCAGCGCTGGCGGCTCGTGCTCGCGCGCGAGCCGCTGGGATCCGATGCCACCCAGCGTGACCAGCTGGCGGCATGGGACGAGGCCCTGCGCCGATCCGGCCTGCCGCTCGCGGGTCTCGACCTCGACCCGCCGCGGCCGCGGTTCGCGATCGCGGCGCCGCTCGGCGCCGCGCTGAGCGGCGAGGCGGAGCTCGCCGACGTCTATCTCGTCGAGCGCGTGCCCGCGTGGCGCGTGCGCGAGGCACTGGACCACGCCGTGCCTGCCGGATACGCCCTACAGGAGGCGTTCGACATCTGGCTCGGGGAGGCCGCGCTGCCGGGGCAGGTCGTCGCATCGGTGTACCGGGTGCCCGTGCGCGCGGAGCCGGGGCTGGACGACGCGTGCCGCGCGCTGATGAACGCCGCCACGATCGAGCGCGAGCGGATGAAGGGTTCCGGCCCCGTCCGCTATGACCTCCGGCCGTTCATCGAGGCGCTCGAGGTCGGTCCCGCGGACGGGAACGGCGACGCGACCGTTCGCATGACGCTCCGCCACGATCCGGCGCGCGGCGTCGGCCGGCCCGACGAGGTCCTCGCGGCGATCGGCGGGCAGCTGGGCCACGACATCGCGCCGGCGCCCGGCGCGCTCGTCCGCGAACGCCTCGTGCTCGCGCCGCCCGCCGCACCGGCGCCCCCGCGACCGCGCGGGCCGCGAAGGCCGGGTCAGCCTGCGACGCCGCCGAGCCGGCCGAGGAAGTAGTCCCAGCCCTCGGCGTGGCCGGCGCGCTCGCCGTCCGGCAGGTCCAGGTGCCGGACGCGCACGCGGGTGCCCACGTCCGTCGGCTCGAACCGGACCTCGACCCGGCTGCCGCCGGGCCGGATCAGCTCCGCGGGATCCTCCCACCCCCAGGTGAAGTCGAACGCACGCGGCGCGTCGAGGCGGACGACCTCGCCGAGCATCACGGCCCCGTTGCCGTAGGCGATGCGGATGGCCCCATCGGGCCGGAGATCGATATCCGCCGTTGCGCCCATCCACTGCACGAGGCGGTCGGGCTCCGTCCACCAGCGCCACGCCTCGTCCGGGGAGCAGCGGAGCACGGTCTCGCGGGCGACGACGGTGTCGTCGGCGGCGTCGGTCCTCATCGATCGGTCTCCTCGTTGGCGGCGTCGACGGCCGTTCGCAGCGCGTCGAGCCTGGCGTCCCAGAACGACCCGACCCAGTCGCGCACCGGGACCAGGCCTTCGCGGTTGGCGCGGTACCAGCGCCGCGTCCCGTCACGCCGCTCCTCGACGAGACGGGCGGAGCGAAGCACGGCGAGGTGCTGGCTGATCGCGGGGCGCGTCACGGAGAAGCGTGACGCGATCTCGCCCGCCGTGAGCTCGTCGTCACCCAGCTCGCGCAGGATGGCGCGGCGTCGCGGTTCGGCGAGAGCGGCGAAGGTGGCATCGAGCACGCGAGCACGTTAGCAAGCGCTTACGTTAGCGTCAACTAACGGAGAGCGGTCGAGCAGGACCGCCTCACCAAGGCCGCGTTGACGGGATTCGGCGTTCCGACCTACACTCCCCCTTCGCGCCCGCGAGGTCCGCAGGCGTTTCTCCATGTCCGCGCAGCGGTCGTGTCGCGACCGCCATCGCTCTTCCGAGGACCCATGTACGCAGTCATCGAGACCGGCGGGAAGCAGTACCGCGTCGAGGTCGGCACCGAGCTCGAGGTCGAGCTGCTCGACGTTGAGCCCGGCCAGTCGATCACGCTGGAGCGCGTGCTCCTCGTCGCCGACGGTGCCGAGGCCGCCGTCGGGACCCCCGTCGTCGACGGCGCCGCCGTCGAGGCCGAGGTCGTCGGCGCCACCCGTGGCGACAAGGTCATCGCCTTCAAGTACCGCCCGAAGGCGCGTCGCCGGGTGAAGAAGGGCCACCGCCAGGAGCTGACGGTCCTCCGGATCAACGACATCCGCTTCGGCGGCAAGTCGGCCGCGGAGTCGCAGCCGAAGGCCGAGTCGAAGGCCGAGAGCCGCAAGGCGATCGAGGAGGCCGCGGCCCGGCAGGCCGCCGAGGATGCCGCGCTCGCGGCCAAGCTCAACGTCGCCGACGAGAAGCCGGCGAAGAAGGCGAAGGCTGCCGCGACGCCGCCGGAGGCCGGGACCGCCGAGGTCCAGGACGAGACCGCGGACGCCGAGGTTGCGGAGGCGGAGGCCGAGGCGCCCACGCCGAAGAAGAGCCGCGCGAAGGCCGCCGCGGAGACCACCGACACGGACGCCCCCGAGGCCGAGGCCCCGGGCGCGGCGACCGCCGACGAGACCACCGACGCGGCGCCGCGCAAGCGGACCCGCACGAAGAAGGACGAGTAAGCGATGGCGCACAAGAAGGCGGGCTCGAGCTCGAAGAACGGCCGCGACTCGGTCGGCCAGCGGCTCGGCGTCAAGGCCGGCGACGGCCAGCTCGTGCACGCGGGGTCGATCATCGTCCGCCAGCGGGGGATGACCTTCAAGGCGGGCGAGGGCGCGGGCCTGGGGCACGACTACACGGTCTTCGCGACCGTGACGGGCAAGGTGCGGTTCGAGCACGAGACCCGCGACAAGAAGCGCGTCCGGGTGATCCCGGTCGCGGCGGAGCCGGCAACGGCCGAGGCCTAGGCCTCGAGGAACAGCGGCGACCACCGGCGGGCTGGACCCGAACGGACGGCGTCGAAGGAGCACCAGTGAAGCCCGACATCCACCCCCACTACGTCCAGGCCAAGGTCCATTGCGGATCCTGCGGGACGGAGTTCGAAGTGGGCTCCACGCGCGACGAGCTGCGCGTGGACGTCTGCAGCAACTGCCACCCGTTCTACACGGGCAAGCAGAACATCATCGACACCGCCGGCCAGGTCGAGCGCTTCCAGCGCCGGCTCGAGCGCCAGGCGCGGGCCTGACCGCCCGGCCGGTTCGCCCGGCCACGTCGACCACGATGCGGCGCCCGCGAGGGCGCCGTTTTCGATTCCCGCGCCAGCCTGCGGCATGCTGACGCCGATGGACGACCCCGGCCCGCTCGATGGCCTGACGGAGGACGAGCTGCGCGCGCGGCTCGCGGGCGTGGAGGAGCGGATCGACCGGATCGGCAAGCGGCTGGTCGCCGGCTACGGCTCCGACAGCGACCGGGACGGCTGGCTGCTGTGGCTCCGTCAGCTGCGCGCCCAGCGCGAGGCGTTGCGGGCGACGTTGGGCCAGGGCGGACCGAGGGACGCCGCCGCGACCGGAGACGACTCCGCCACGGCCTAGAGCTCGCGGCTGCGGAAGGCGAGCTGGGCCGCGACGGCCGCGGCCCCGACGATGACGAGGGTCCCGACGATCGCCGTCACCGCGGCGCCCGGATCGGCGACGCCCGCGCCCGACGCCAGCTCGACGGCCGGCTCGGACAGCCCGCTCGGCAGCAACCGGCCGAGCGCGGGCACGACCGAGGCGAGGCTCACGACGACGAGCGCGACGAACCCGATGCCGGCGGCCGCGGTCGTCGAGCCCGTGGCGGCCGACGCGAGGAACGTGATGGCCGCCCATGCGAGCAGGGCGAGCCAGGACAGGACGGCCATGCCCACCCATCCGGCCACTGGTTGCGGCTCGAACAGCACCGCGGTGTAGACCCAGGCGACGGCCGCGGCGAGCACGGTCGAGATCGCCAGGACGACGCCGATCGCCACGAGCTTCGCCGCGAGGAACGCCGCGCGCGACGCGGGCTGGGCGAGCACGAGGGCCGCCGTGCCGCGGTCCAGCTCGCCGGACACGGCGCCCATCGCGAGCGCGATCGCGGCGAGGGCGCCGATCTGCCCGAGGTTCTTCTGGAGCTGGGCGAGCGCGTCGAGGCCCGTCGGCGTGGGGACCGGGATCGGCAGCTGGTCCCCGAGGCTGAGCTCGAGGATCTCGGGCAGGTAGCGCGCGGTGAGCGGGGAGATGACCCCGACGAGCAGGAACAGGACGGCGACAACGGGCAGCCGCCGCGTTCGCCACGATTCCAGCAGCTCCTTCCGCAGCAGGACGCCGAAGCCGTTCATGCCGCCGCCCCCGACGTCCCGGCGCGCTGGCCGGTGAGGGTGAGGAACACGTCCTCGAGCGTCGGCCGGGCGCGCGCCACGGAGACGACGGAGACGCCTGCCTCCGCGACCGCGACGAGCAGGCCCCGTGCCGCGGCTTCGGGATCGGAGACGGCCACGGTGACCAGCCCGTGGTCCACCGAGACCGCCGTGACCCACGCCTCGTCGCGCAGCGCGGCGGCCAGAGACTCCAGCGCCGCCGCCTGACCCGGCTCCGCCTCGATCCGCCAGACCGGCTTCGCGTAGCGCTCGAGCAGCGGGCCGAGCTCGTCCTCGCCGACGAGGCGGCCGTGGTCCAGGATCCCGACCCGGTCACAGATCCGCTCGACATCGGCGAGGACGTGCGTGGAGAACAGCACCGTGGAGTCGCCGCGCAGCGACGCGATCAGCTCAAGGACGTCCCGGCGGCCCTCGGGATCGAGGGAGCTGACGGGCTCGTCGAGGACGATGACCGGCGGCCGATGGACGAGTGCCCCGGCGATGCCGAGCCGCTGCCGCATGCCGCCCGAATACGTGGCGGTCCGCCGGTCGGCGGCCGCCGCCAGGTCGACGCGCCCCAGGGCGGCCTCGACGGCGGCCTCGAGCGCGCTCCCCTCCAGGCCGTGGAGGCGGCCGAGCATCCGCAGCTGCTCCCTGCCGGTCATCCAGCCGTAGGCCCGTGGATCCTGCTCGAGGTAGCCGAGCCTGCGCCGGACGGCGAGCGCGTCGGCGGCGACGTCGATCCCGGCGAGCGTCGCGCGACCGGCCGTCGCGCGCGTCAGGCCGGCGAGGATCCGCAAGGTTGTCGTCTTGCCGGCACCGTTGGGGCCGAGGAGGCCGAACACGGAGCCCTCGGGCACCGTCATCGTGAGACCGTCGAGCGCGAGCACGCCGCCCGGATAGCGTCGCGTGAGCCCCTGAATCACGATCGCGGGCGGCGCATCTGGCCGGGCCGTGCGGGCCGGTGTCGGTGCGGGCGCCGGTAGCGGTCCGGCAGCCGCCGCATCCGGCATCGGACCCTTCTCGCCTGGCGTTGCGACGATCGGCGGGTCGTGTGGGCTGCCCCAGCCGGGCATTGCCCCCGGCGCAGGCGACGTGTCGGGCGGCGGCCCGTCGACCCGGCCGACGAGGAAGTACAGGACCGGCCCGATGAGGTTGACGAGGACGATGATCACCGCCCAGGCGCCCTTGTTGCCGCCGCGGACCGCCCGGTCGTCGCGCAGCAGGTCGGCGATGGCGGCGATGAGCAGGCCGAGCTGGAGCAGCACCACGGGCACGAGCAGCAGGACGACCGTCGGGTCGATCCCGTCGAGGGACGGCAGGTTCACGGCGCGCTGCCCGGCTCCGGCCCGTCCCCGAGCCGCTGCCGCCGGTTCGGGTCCGATGCCCAGACCCGGTACGAGTACCAGAACCCGCCGACGAGGATCACGGCGATCCAGCCGACCATCACCCACACGATCAGCTCGGCGTTGCCGGTGAACGTGAGCACGATCAACGTCAGGCCGGCGATGACGAACAGGCGTCCGACCAGCCGGTTGGTGCGATCCCACGACAGGTCGCTGGTGAGCGTCCAGGGCGTCCGCACGCCGAACATGAAGTTGCTGCGGACGGTCGCCATGACGTTGCCCATCACCACGAACAGCAGGCCGACGCCCAGCCCGACGATGACGTTCATCGGCAGGCTGCCGCCGAGGCTCGCGAAGACGACGACGCCCTGGGCGACCCCGAGGAACACCACGACGGCCGTCGCGGTCGTGCGGTACGCGCTGGCCGATCGCTCGAGGTTGCGTCGCCGTGGCTCGATGCGCGGGATCGCGGCGAACAGGGCAACGATCCCGGCGGTGATCAGCGGCATGAGCGAGAAGCCGACGAGCGCCGTGGACCAGCCGTCGGGTTGGCCGTCGACGCCCCAGTGGACCGGCACCTGGGTGTCCGGGCCCGCCGCCCACACGCCGTACGCCGCGAGGGCGACCTGCGCGAGGAGCACGATGGCGCTCACGCGGTAGAAGCGGGACAGGTTCATGCACGTCGCTCCGCGGGGTCGAACCCGAACGCGTCGAACAGGGCCATCAGCGCCTCCTGCAGGACGGTCTGGTTCAGGCGATAGGTCACGCTCGTCCCCGAGCGCTCAGCCTGCACGAGGCCGGCATCGCGGAGCACCGCGAAATGGCCCGACATCGTGGGCCAGGTGAGGTCGAACTGGCCCGCGAGCTCGCCCGCCGTCATCGGCCGCTCCCGGAGGAGCGTGAGGATCCGGCGGCGAGTCGGGTCGGCGAGGGCTCGGTAGATGGAGTTCGTGGCGTCCTCGGTCCGATCACGGCACTTCGGCAACGGCCAAATTAGGCATCGACCGAAATATGCCCCGCGCCACCGGTGACCGTCAAGGACCGGCCCGGCCCGCTGCTAGACTCGGGCATCGTCCGGCCCGCCCGTCGCCGGCGACCCCCAGCACTGTCCGGAGGACCACCATGAGCGACGACCGAGAGCGCTGGGCCCTGATCCTCGGCGCCTCGTCGGGCATGGGCGAGGCGACCGCGTTGACGCTGGCGGCGAACGGCTACCGGATCGCGGGAATCCACCTCGACTTCCGCGCCGCGCTCGCCCACGTCGAGGAGCTCAAGGCGAAGATCGAGGCGCTCGGGTCCGAGGCGCTGTACATCAACATGAACGCGGCCGACGACGAGAAGCGCGCGAGCGCACTGGCGACGCTCCGCGAGCGCTTCGACCGGAGTGCTGGCGAGGGCCGCAACCCGTACGTGCGGGTCGTCATGCACTCGCTCGCGTTCGGCTCGCTCGTCCCGTTCCTCGCGGAGGATCCGAAGGCGGCCGTCGATCGCAAGAAGATGGAGATGACCCAGGACGTGATGGCCAACAGCCTCGTCTACTGGGTCCAGGACCTGTGGCGGGGCGGCTTCCTCGGCCAGGGCTCGAGGATCTACGCGATGACGTCGGAAGGCTCGACGCGCGTCGTGCCGTCGTACGGCGTCGTCTCGTCGGCCAAGGCGGCGCTCGAGTCCCACGTCCGCCAGCTTGCGATGGAGCTCGCCCGGAACGGCACGGGCGCCACGGCCAATTGCATCCGGGCCGGCGTGACGGTCACCCCGGCGCTGCTCAAGATCCCCGAATCCCAGACGATGATCGACATCACGATGAAGCGGAACCCGACCGGCCGGATGACGACGCCGCAGGACGTGGCGAACGCCATCCTCGCGCTCTCCGGCGAGGGCACCGAGTTCATCAACGGCGACATCATCAGCGTCGACGGCGGCGAGTTCATCACCGGCTCCTGAGGGCGGCCGACGCCGTGAGCAGAGTCATCGTCGTCGGGTCGGTCAACGTCGACCTGGTCGTCACGGTCGAGCGGCTCCCCGCGCCGGGCGAGACGGTGGTCGGTGGCCGCTTCGCCCGGCATGACGGTGGCAAGGGCGGGAACCAGGCGATCGCAGCTGCGCGACTCGGGGCGACCACGATGTTCGTCGGCGCGGTCGGGGACGATGCCTTCGGGTCCGATGCGCGGGCCGCGCTGGCGGCGGGCGGCGTGGACACGAGCGAGCTCGCGACGCTCCCCGGCCAGGCTACCGGGGTCGCCCTGATCCTCGTCGACGAGCGTGGCGAGAACAGCATCGCCGTCGCGGGCGGTGCGAACGCGGCCTTGGGCTCGGTGCAGGTTCGGCAGGCCCTCAAGCGCGTGGCGCTCGCGCCCGATGACGTCGTCCTCGTCGGTCACGAGATCCGGACGGCTGCGACGCACGAGGCGCTGCGCCAGGCGCGGCTCGCCAAGGCGACGGCCATCCTCAATCCCGCGCCGGCCGGCGGGCTCCAGCCCGAGAC
>DASSRG010000126.1:0-15387 GCA_035701885.1 Candidatus Limnocylindrales bacterium | reverse complement strand
TGGTACGAAATGGGCATCGGTCACGGCAGCGAGCATAGGCTACCCTTCCGCCCGTGTTCGACTTCCTGAACGGGCCCGTGCGGGACCTCGTGACGGCGATCTACGAGGCCGTGGGCTACGTGGGCGTCGCGCTGTGGGTCGCGATCGAGAGCGTCGTGATCCCGATCCCCTCGGAGCTCGTGCTCCCGTTCGCCGGCTTCCTCGCCGCCGACCCGACCTCGATCGAGCCGATCACCGGACGCCCGTGGGGCATCCCGCTGCTCGTCGCGGCGGCGACCGTCGGGTCGCTCCTCGGCGCGCTCGTCGCCTACGCCATCGGCTACTACGGCGGCCGACCCGCGCTGCTCCGCTGGGGTCGCTACCTCCGGTTCACCGAGGACGACCTGGATCGGACCGAGACGTTCTTCGCGCGCTGGGGCTCGTGGGCCAGCTTCTTCGGCCGGATGGTCCCGGTTGTCCGCTCGCTCGTCTCGTTCGGCGCCGGCGTCGGGAAGATGCCCCTCGCGCCGTTCGTCCTGTTCACGGTCCTCGGCTCGATCCCGTGGAACCTGGCGCTCGTGCTCGGCGGCTACGCGCTGGGGGAGCACTGGTCTAGGGTGGAGGCGATCCTCGCCCGGTACGAGTACCTCGTGATCGCCGGGCTGGCGATCGTCGCGCTGGGCTGGGTCTGGCTGCGCTTCGTCCGGCCGCGGCTCGGGGCCGCGGGGGCCTCGGACTAGCCCGTGCTGTCGTTCATCGACGAGATCGTCATCCCGTTCCTCCAGCAGCTGTACGGCGCGCTGGGGTATCTCGGCGTCGGGCTGGCGATGGCGATCGAGTCCGCGATGATCCCCCTCCCGTCCGAGCTCATCCTCCCCTTCGCGGGGTTCATGGTCTCGGACCCCACGCAGATCGAGCCGATCACGGGGCAGCCGTGGAACTTCTGGATCGTCGTGATCGTGGCCACGATCGGGAACACCTGCGGCTCGCTCGTCGCGTACGCGATCGGGGCGTGGGGCGGCCGACCGTTCCTCGAGCGATACGGCCGGTACCTGCTGATCCGCGACCACGAGATCGAGGCCGCCGACCGGTTCTTCGAGAAGTACGGCGCGGCGACCGTGTTCTTCGGTCGCCTCCTCCCGATCGTCCGGACCTTCATCTCGTTCCCGGCCGGCGTGACCCGGATGCCGATCGGCAAGTTCATCGTCTACTCGACGGCCGGCGCGCTGCCGTGGTCCATCGCGCTCGTCTACGCGGGCATGATCCTGGGCGCGAACTGGGTCGAGATCCGCGAGGCCCTCAAGCCGTTCGACCTGCTGATCGCGGTGGGCGTCGGGCTCGTGTTCATCGGGCTGCTGTGGTGGCGGCTCGGGATGCCCGGCCGGCCGAAGAAGGCCTCGTCGCCCATCGACCCCGGCGCCTAGGACCTACTCCCAGGGCAGGAAGTCCGGCCCCCGGAGGTGCCCCAGGTCGTTGGCCACCAGCAGCTTCGCGTCGCCGGGCCCGTCGTCCTCCTCCCAGCGGAGGACCGTGAGGTTCCCCTGGCTCTGGACGAACCGCTTGCGGTAGTCGCGGACGTCCGTCCCCAGCGCCACGCACAACAGGATCCGGTTCGTGGAGCTGTGCGCGACGACGAGCACCGGCCGGTCGACGGGGTCCTGTGACGGGCCGCCCGGCCTGGTCGCGGCCCGGAACGATGCCTTCGCATGCCAGCGGCGATGGTCGTCGATCAGGTCCTCGAGGAACCCGCGGACGCGCTCCGCGACGTCGTTGCCCGACTCGCCTCCCGGGCACGCCAGCCGGTCCGGGGCGAGCTCCCATTCGCGCCGCGCCTCGCGGTCGCGCTCCTCGATCTGCGCGTAGGTGAGGCCCTCCCACGCGCCATAGTCCATCTCCTTCAGCCGCGGGTCGGCCTCGACCTTCGCGCCACCGCCGATGATCTCCGCGGTCTCCCGGGCGCGGAACAGGGGGCTCGTGAGGATCCGGTCGAAGTGCACGGCCGACAGGCGCTTCGCGAGAGCCTCCGCCTGGCGCCGGCCGGCGTCGTTGATCGAGATGTCGATCCGCTGGCCCAGGTGCTGCTCGGGCTCGGAGCGGTCCGTCAGGCCGTGGCGCGTCAGGACGACAGTCAGCATCGCGCCAGTCTAGGCAACCGGGCGGGTGGGTTATCCACGACAATCCCCGCCAATGACCGAACAGCGGCAGGACACCATCGCGCCTCCGCCGCCTCCCTCGCCTGTCGCGGGCGCGCCGCCGCCGTCCGTCGGCGTGCCGCCGCCGGCGCCGGGTCCCTTCCCTGCGACGACGCTTGCGTCTCCCCCGGGCCTCCCGGCGTTCCATCCGCGGGCGATGCTCTTGGCGGGGGCGCTCGGTGGGCCGCTGAACCGCGTGACGTGGATCGCCGCGATCGTCGGGACGGTCCTCCTCCTGCTGACGCTGACGTTGGCGGGCGAGGCCCTGCCGCTGGTGCTCGTCCCGCTCGTTCCCGCGGTGACGTCGGCCATCGGCGTGGCCGTCGGGGTGCTGCTCATCCCGCGCGCGTCGCGCCGGGCATTCGAGTCCTTCGCGTGGCTGGGGCGTCGCGAGATGGTCCGCTTCCGTGAGCGAACCGGCTCGTCGGTGCCCACCGATCCTGCGGCCATCCAGCAGTGGCTCATCGACAACCCGCGCTCGTCAGCGACCGCGTGGGCCCGCCTGGAGCTGCTCGCCGTGTTGGGGCGAACGGATGAGGCCGCGGCCGAGCAGGCGATGATGCCGCCACCCACCTCGGACGAGGAGATCGTCGAGCACGCGCTCGCGAGACGGTTCACCACGTTCATCGCCACGGGCGTGGTCGACGATCGCGAGCTGGACGAGGTCGCGCCGCGGCTGCGGCCCGGGAGCGACATCGAGCTCGAGCTCGAGGTGTCGCGGGCGATCGGCCACGCGCGGGCGATGATCGCGGCCGGTCGCGACGACTGGCGCGAACCGCTGCTCGCGGTCCGGCCGCGCCTCGGCTGGGCACCGGTCCGGACGGTGACGCGCGACCTGTGGGTGAAGATCTGGGCGATGGTGTTCTTCGTCGGTCTCGCGATCGCCGCGATCGAGCGGTACCTGTGAGCCGGTTCGCGGCGGACGCACGTGTGACAATGGCCCCATGACCGAGGCCCACGGCACTCCCGAGTCCCACTCCGAGAAGGATCACGCCCCTGACGGCCATGGCGCCGCGACCGGGCACGACGACGGCGCGCACGGCCACGACGAGCACGGCCACGGCGAAATGGCGCTCGGGCCGATCGACTGGCCGATGTGGAGCGCCGGCATCGTGGGCGTCGTGTTCGCGTTGATCACCGCCGCGGCGTTCATCGTCGCCACCGCGTTCTCGTTCACCGCCTGAGGCCGCAGCCTCGCGCGACTGCCCGTTCGGGGGGCGTCAGAACAGCCCGACGACGTTCCCCTCGGCGTCGATGTCGATGCGCTCGCCGCCCGGCTTGCTGTTGAGGCCGGGCATCGTGCGCATCTCCCCGGCGATCGGGGTGATGAACCCGGCACCGGCCGCGAGCCGAACCTCACGGATCTGCACCCGGAAACCCGTCGGCCTGCCGAGCAGCTTGGCGTTGTCCGACAGGCTGTACTGCGTCTTCGCCATGCACACCGGGAGGTGTCCGAAGCCCATCTCCTCGTACTGGGCAAGCTGGCGCGTCGCTGCAGGCTGGAAGTCCACGCCGTCGGCGCCGTAGATCCGGGTCGCGAGCGTCTCGATCTTCGTCGCCAGCGGCATCTCGTCGGGGTACAGCAGCTGGAAGTCCGGCGCTCCCTGCTCGGCGGCGTCCCAGACCGCCTGCGCCAGGTCGCGCGCGCCCTCGCCGCCCTCGACGAAGTGCCGCGCGACGACGGCGTCCCGCGCGCCCGCCGCCAAGGCGACCTCGCGGACCGCCTCGATCTCCGCGGGCGTGTCCGTGGGGAACGTGTTGATGGCCACGACCGACGGGACGCCGAACGCGGCGACGTTCTCGAGCTGCTTCACGAGGTTGGCGCCGCCGCGGCGGACGGCGTCGGGGTTGTCCTCGAGCAGGGCCGGGTCGAGCGGCTTGCCGGCCACGATCCGGCCCACCCCGCCGTGCATCTTCAGGGCGCGGATCGTCGCGACGACGACCGCGGCGTCCGGCCGCAGCCCCGAAGCGCGGCACTTGATGTCGAAGAACTTCTCGGCGCCCATGTCCGCCCCGAAGCCCGCCTCGGTCACGACGATGTCCGACGTCGCGAGCGCCGCGCGGTCCGCGAGCACGCTGTTGTTGCCGTGGGCGAGGTTCGCGAACGGGCCGCAGTGGACGAACGCGGGGCCGCCCTCGAGCGTCTGGAGGAGGTTGGGCTTGATCGCGTCCTTGAGCAGGACCGTCATCGAGCCAGCGACCTTGAGGTCCTCGGCCGTGATCGGCGTCCCGTCACGGCGGGTGGCGAGGACGACGCGCGCGAGCCGCGCCCGGAGGTCGTGGATATCCGAGGCCAGCGCGAGGATCGCCATGACCTCGGAGCCCACGGTGATGACGAACTGCGTCGAACGGGCGTAGCCGTTCTCGGTCCCGCCGAGCCCGACGACGACCTCGCGAAGCGCCCGGTCGCTGATGTCCACGACCCGCGGCCACAGGATCCGGTTGGCGTCGATCCCCAGCGCGTTCCCGTGGTGGATGTGGTTGTCGATGAACGCCGCCGCGAGGTTGTGCGCGGCGCCGATCGCGTGCACGTCGCCGGTGAGGTGGAGGTTGAAGTCCTCCATCGGGATGACCTGGCTGTGGCCGCCGCCCGCGGCGCCGCCCTTGATGCCGAACACCGGACCGAGGCTGGGCTGGCGGATCGCGACCGCCGCGCGCTTGCCGATCTTGTTCAGTCCCTGCGCGAGGCCGACGGTCGTCGTCGACTTGCCCTCGCCGAGCGGCGTCGGGCTGATCGCCGTCACGACGACGTACTTGCCGCGGGGGTTCGTCGCCTCCAGGCGCCGGATCCCCTCGATCGTGACCTTCGCCTTCGTGTTGCCGTACAGCTCGACCTCGTCGGGCGTGAACCCGAGCTCGGCGGCGATCTCGGTGATCGGCCGCGGGGTGGCGGCCCGGGCGATCTCGAGGTCGGACGGGAACGGGGCGGTGGAGGTCATGGTCGACTCCCGGCGAGCTGCAGGGTCCCGTTGGCGCGCGACCCGCCGGCCTGGGCCTGGTCCTGGGCGGCGCGCACGAGATGGGTGAGGAGGAGCGCGTTGGTGACGGGGCCCACGCCTCCGGGAACCGGCGTGATCGCGGACACGACCGTGCTCGCTGACTCGAAGTCGACGTCGCCGACGAGCCGGTCGTCGACGACGTTGATCCCGACGTCCACGACGACGACGCCCTTCGTGAGCATCTCCCCGGTGATGAGCCCCGGTTTGCCGGCCGCGACGATGAGGATCTCGGCGTCCTTCGTGTGGTGCTCGAGGTTCGTCGTGCGCGAGTGGCAGACGGTGACGGTCGCGTGTTCGCGCATGAGCAGGAGTGCCGCGGGCTTGCCGACGACGTTCGAACGGCCGACGACGACCGCGCGACGGCCGGCGATGGGGATCCCCGAACGCTTGAGGATCTCGACGGCGGCGTGGGCGGTGGTCGGCAGGAAGCCCTCGTAGCCCAGCGTCATCAGCCCGGCGTTGCGCGGGTGGAGGCCGTCGATGTCCTTGGCCGGGTCGAGGGTGTCGATGACGGTGGACAGCGGGATCCGCTTGGGCAGCGGCATCTGGACGATGACGCCGGCGACGAGCGGGTCGGCGTTCAGGCGCTCGATCTCCTGGCGAACCGCGGTCGACGACGCGCGGCCGGGGATCTCCACGAGGCGGCCCTCGATGCCGACCTTCGCGCACGACTTGAGGATCTGGTTGAGGTAGACGGCCGAAGGCGCGTCGCGGCCGACGATCAGGACCGCAAGCGCGGGCGCGTACCCGTGGCGGCCGCGGAACGCGGACACGTCTCGCTCGACGCCCGCCCGGATCTCGGCGGCGATGGGCGCCCCGAGCAGGAGCCGAGGCTCCTCGCCGGCGTCGGGCGTCACGCGCGGCCAGCCTCCAGCGGCTCGCGCGGCTCCCCGCTGCGGACGACCTCCTTGAGGATGTCCGCCTGGCGCTCGATCTGGTCCGCGAGCTCCTCGGTGCGGACGAGGAGCATCCGGGAGGCGCCATCGTCCCCGATCGCGGGGAGGTTCACGTAGACGTTGGCCGCCGCGGCGCGCGACGCGGCGACGCTGAGAAGGGCGGCTACCTCGAGGTCCGAGCTCGCGTTCTTGTTGCTCCGGCCGGCGAGCGCCTCGGCGAGCCCGACCACTTCGGCGCATGCCTGGACCGTCCGGTACGGGACGTCCGATGCGCCGCGCGCCGCCTGTCGGACGGCCGCGTCGCGCGTCTGGCGCTCCGTGTCCGTCTCGCGCGGCAGCTTCATCGCGGCGCCGTACGCCGCGTACGCGGCCGCGTCCTCGTCGGCGAGCGTCAGGAACCGGGTTGCGAGCTCCCTGCCTGCGTCGATCACCTCCGCGTGGAGCGCAGCGTGATCGGCGTACTTGGGCCGGTCCTGGGAGAGCGACGCGACCATCGCCACGAGGCCCGCGGCCAGGCTGCCGGCGATCGCGGCGGCGCTGCCGCCACCAGGGACGGGCTCGGCGGAGGCAAGGCGGTCGACGAAGGCGGCGACGGTCAGGTCGCCAAAACGGGTGGTCGGATCCACGTCGCGATTGTAGGGACCGGGTTCCAGCCGGGCGCGGGTGGGTGCATCACACGGTTCGAGCCGCAGGGTCAATCCCGGACACCCGGACGCGCCACGTCGAGCCCGAAGGTCCCGATCGCAGCGACGTCAGGTGAGTCCGGAGGCGCGCGGGGCGAGCGTGGTGGCTCGCTCGCCCCGCAGCCGAACCCCACGAGGCCGACGGGGAGGAGCCGCGACCTCGGTCTGTAGTGAGGTTGTCCGTCAGGCGGCGCGCTCGAGCTCGTCCAGGCCGTCGATCGTCCAGCGCTTCGATCGGTGCTGGTACGTGAGCGCCAGCCGGGCCGACGGCGTGTCCACCTCGAACAGCGTCCGCGGCCCGGTGATCGCCGGGTAGGCGGAACGCTCGTCGCGGATCGCCACGAGCCTCGTGACGGGGAGCCGCTCTTCGCCCCAGGTGATCTCCTTGGGCGTGCCGGACAGCCAGTCCGTGCGGACCTGGACCTTGACGGGTGCGACGCGAACCATCGCCATTGCATTGCTCCTTCCGGCGGTTCTCTCGTCGTCACCGGGGGCACGCCGGATGCGAACGGGTGTTCTGTTCTTGGTGGCTACTCTACCGAACACATGTTCGATGTCAAGCCCCATGGCCGGAGATTCGCAGGGGTCCGTGACAGCTCTGGTGTCACACCGTCAGGGGTCGTCTGCCGGAGGCGCATCGATCCCCTCGTCGAGCTCCTCTACCACCGGGTCATCCTTCTTCCGTCGACCGGTTGGCTCCTCCGGCACGCCGAGCCGCCCTTCGACCGCCGAGTTGGGGTCGCGCTCGAACACCGTCGGGACGCCCCCGCGCACGAGCCGCCCGCGGGTCACGCACCGCTCGCCGTACTTCCGTCGGATCGTGTCCATCGCCGCAGCCGCCTGGTGACGCCTCGGCTCCTCCGGGCTCTCGAACATCGACAGCTGCTCGCGATCGCGGAAGTTCGACGCCGTGACCCCCACGAGCCTGATCCGCTGGCCGTGGAGCTCGCGCCGCAGGAGGCCTGCGGCGGCATCGAAGATCGGCTCCGTCAGGTCCGCCGGCACGTCGAGGGTGGTCTGCCGGGTGATCGTCACGAAGCTGGTGTCGCGGAGCTTGAGGGTGATCGTGGCGGCCTTGAGACCGGCCGCTCGAAGTCGCCACGCCACGCCGTCGGCCATCCCGAGCAGCGTCCGCTCGATGACTTCGCGCTCGGCGGTGTCGGTGCCGAAGGTGTGCTCGTGCCCGATCGACTTCGCCGGCTCGCCGGTCGCGACCTGGTCCGCATCGATCCCGTGCGCGCGGGCCACGAGCGCTGCGCCGTGCTTGCCGAACCGCCGTTCCATCGCCTCGGGCGGCAGGTTCGCCAGGTCGCCGATGGTCTGGACGCCGAAGTCCCGCAGCGCGACGGCGGTCTTCTCGCCGACGCCCCACAGCCGCGAGATCGGCAGCGGCGCGAGGAACGCGGCTTCCTCGCCCGGCGGCACCACGACCAGACCGTCGGGCTTGCGCAGGTCCGACGCCACCTTCGCGACCAGCTTCGTCGCCGCGACCCCGACCGAGATCGTCAGCCGCACCTCGTCGCGCACCGCGTCCTTGATCGCGCGCGCGATCGTCTCGCCGTCGCCGAACAGCTGCCGCGAGCCGGTGACGTCGAGGAACGCCTCGTCGATCGAGAGCGCCTGCACGAGCGGCGTGAAGCGACGGAGGATCGCCATGACCTCCCTGCTCGCCTGCTGATACTTGCGGCCGTCGACCGGCAGGAAGATCCCGTGCGGGCAGAGTCGGCCGGCCGTCCGCAGCGGCATCGCCGAGTGGACGCCGAACTTGCGCGCCTCGTAGCTCGCGGTGCTGACCACGCCACGCTCGTTGGGGCCGCCCCCACCGACGATCACGGGCTTGCCGCGGAGCGCCGGGTTGTCGCGCTGCTCGACGGCGGCAAAGAACGCGTCGAGGTCGACGTGGAGGATCGTCCGGGGCGTCCGGGGCGCGCTGTTCACGCGCCGATTGTCGCGCGGGGTCGTGCCAGCGTGGCGTCACTCGGCATCCGCTGGGACGCTCAGCTTCGACGTCGGCCTCGCTCGTCGCCCGCCCTCTGCCTGCCACACACCACTGTCACTGGTGCAAGGCGGCGCTGGGCCGCCTGCACGTGTCAGCCACCACGGTCAGTGGTACGAGCACGCTCGGGTGTCAGGACCTGCCCCTCGCGCCCCGACCGAGCACCAGCCACGTTGGTGACTGTCAGAACAGCTGCCTCGGCCGAGTGCGTCTGACCCTCAACTCACGACCTGAGTCAATTCGGTCCTGCTGGTGCACGAACCATGTTCGCAAGCGCCGGATCGGAACCTCGGCCAAGCGTCAAGTCCCGCCAATTGACGCACGCGGTGAGTTCGGAGAGGCCACGCGCCCGGCGAACCGGAACCCCGGGACCAGGAATCGAAACGCCCGGCCTCGCGAGAGACCGGGCGAACGAACCGACGGGGTCGAGCGTCAGCCCTTGGGCTCGACGACGATCGTCACCTCGGGCGTGAGCCCCTGGTACACCTTGATCGCGACCTTGTACGTGCCGAGCGACTTGATCGGCTGCTCGAGGTCGATCTTGTGGCGGTCGACGGTGATCCCGCGACGGCCGAGCGCCTCGGCGATGTCCTGGTTGTTGATCGAGCCGTAGAGCTTGCCGCCCTCGCCGACCTTCACGCCCATCGTGAGCGTCGTCGACGCGATGCGGGTGGCCGCGATGTCGGCCTCCTCGCGCTCGCGCTTGCGCTTCTCCTCGCGGCTGGCGATGTCGTGCTGGTACGCGCGATAGGCACCGCCCGACGCCGGGACCGCAAGCTTCTTGGGGATGAGGAAGTTGGTGGCGTAGCCATCGGCCACGACCTTCATCTCACCTGACTTGCCGACCTTGTCGACGTCCTTCGTCAGGATGACCTTCACGCGGTGTAACCCTCCTTGTTGATCCAGTGCCGGACCCTCGGCCCGACACCGCTTTGCTCCAGCGTATCCCCGGCGAACTTCACGAGCTCGGGCCCGCGCCGGACGAGCCGGCGCAGCGAGCTGGGCGTGAACCGCCGGATGCGCGCGACGTCGTCGGTGAACGCGCGACGATCGATGCCGAGCTCCAGCAACTTCTCGTCGAGCACGTCCTCCGGGACGCCGTCGAGGAACAGGTCCACGGCGAGCACGACGACGACGAGGTCATCGAGGCCGCCGATCACCGGGATGTCGTCCGGCACGAGGTCCCGTCCGACGACGAGGTAGCCGAGCGCCGCCGCAAGCATTGCCTTGCGGCCGGCCGGCGTCCGGTCGTCACGGATGAGCTCGAGGAACAGGCGGCCGTAGAGCGGCGCCTTCGCGGCCAGGGGCAGGAACGCGGCCCACCCGACCAGGCGCCGAATCCCGATCCGCTGCGGGCGCTTGCCCGCCTGCCGGTTCTCGGATTCCTCCCGCGACGCTCGACCCACCCTGCTCCTCACGCATGCATCTCCCGCGCACGTGCGCGCGGGGGGTTGTGGAGTGTAGCAGGGGCCCTCGCGCATCCCGCTTGACATCGAACACCTGTTCTGTATCCTGCACCCCAGTGAAAGGAGGCGCCCGGTGACCCGTCACGACGCCGAACGCAAGCGCAAGATCCTGGACGTGATCGCCGCGACGATCCGTGCGCGCGGCTACCCGCCCAGCGTGCGCGAGATCGCGAAGGCGGTCGGGCTCGCCTCCACGTCCGCCGTCCACCACCACCTCCAGATCCTCGAGCGTGACGGATACCTGGAACGCGGCGCCGCGCAGTCGCGCGCGATCCGCCTCACGCCGCAGGCGGCGCTGCAGCTCGGCCTCGCCGCGGAGCTCACGCCCCAGGCCCAGCCGAGTGAAGCCTTCACCCTCCCGGTCATCGGCGAGATCGCCGCAGGCGGCCCGATCGAGGCCTACCAGGACGCGTCGGAGACGCTCGCCGTCCCGGACATCCTCGCCCCCGCCGGCGATGCCTACGTGCTCCGCGTCCGCGGCGACTCGATGATCGAGGCGCACATCGCGGACGGTGACTTCGTCGTGATCCGCCCCCAGGAGACCGCCCGGGACGGCGACATCGTCGTCGCCCAGGTGGAGGAGAACGCGGTCACGCTCAAGCGATTCTTCCGCGAGAAGGACCGGGTCCGCCTCCAGCCCGCCAACCCGAACTACCCGCCCCAGTTCTACCCGTCCGTCCGGATCCAGGGAAAGTTGATCGGCGTGATTCGCCGATTGGACTAGCGACACTGATCCGGGCGATCGCGGCGTTGCCGGCTGCGCGCGCTCGCTCACGCACCTCGGGTGCGCTCGCTCACGTGCTCGCCCGGCGCCTTGCGCTCGCCGCGGCTGAGCGCCGCTTATCAACAGGCCCAACATCTCGTCCACCACTCGTCAACGCGCCGGTGGCACCTGTCCACGCTGACGAACGACGAGTGTTGACACCCCCCTAGCGCCGATAGCCCCCTGCGGCGACCTTGGGACGACCCCGCCAGTCCCTGGAGTCCAGCGCTGCTGTGATCGATCGTCTGCCGCCGCAATCCATCGAGGCCGAGCAGTCCGTGCTCGGGTCGATCCTCATCGACCGCGACGCGGTGATCGAGGTCGCCGAGTTCCTCAAGCCGGACGACTTCTATCGCCAGGCGCACGGGAAGATCTACGGCGTCATCCTCGACCTCTTCGAGCGGCGCGAGCCGATCGACATCGTGACGGTGGCGGAGGCGCTGGAGCGGAGCGACGACCTCGAGGCAGTCGGCGGCCGGGCCTACCTGGGGACGCTGTCGAACGCGACGCCCACGGCCGTTCATGCGACGCAGTACGCCCGGATCGTCGAGCGCAAGGCGCTGCTCCGGAACCTCATTGGCGCCGCGGGCAAGATCGCCGGCATCGGGTACGAGGATCCGGCCGAGGTCGCCGAGGCGATCGATCGAGCGGAAGCAGAACTCTTCGCGGTGAGCCAGCGGCGGGTCGCGGCCGGCTTCTCGCCGCTCAAGACGCTGCTCCACGAGGCCTACGACCGGCTCGACTACCTCCATGCCCATCGGGGCGAGATCAGCGGCGTCCGGACGGGGTTCCAGGACCTCGACACGCTGACCACCGGGCTGCAGAAGAGCGACCTCGTGATCCTCGCGGCGCGGCCGTCGGTCGGCAAGACGAGCCTCGCGCTGAACATCGCCGAGCATGCAGCCGTGCGGGACCGCAAGAGCGTGGGGATCTTCAGCCTGGAGATGAGCAAGGAGCAGCTGGTGCTCCGGCTCCTGAGCTCGGTCGCGAACATCGACTCGCAACGGCTCCGGACCGGGTTCCTGGAGGAGCTCGACTTCGCCCGCATCGCCCCCGCGATGAACGCGCTCTCGGAAGCACCGGTCTACATCGACGACACGCCGAACATCACGACGATGGAGCTGCGCACGAAGGCGCGGCGGCTCCAGGCGGAGGCCGGGCTCGACCTCGTCATCGTCGACTACCTCCAGCTCATGCAGGCGTCGAGCACGACGAAGGACGCGAACCGCGTCCAGGAGGTGTCCGAGATCTCGCGTGGGCTGAAGGCGCTCGCGCGGGAGCTCAAGGTCCCGGTCATCGCGCTGTCCCAGCTGTCACGCCAACCGGAGATGCGGGAATCGAAGGAGCCGCGACTCTCGGACCTCCGGGAGTCCGGCTCGATCGAGCAGGACGCGGACCTCGTCCTGTTCCTGTGGCGCGAGAAGGACCGAGGCTCGGACGACCAGATCACCGAAGGCGAGGTCATCAAGATGAAGCTCGCCAAGCACCGCAATGGCCCGACCGGCGAGATCGACCTGTGGTTCAAGAAGGCGCAGACGCGCTTCGTGAACTACGCGGGCGAGCGCTTCGCCGATGTGAGCTAGGACGTCGGGCCGGCGGTCGAGCCCGGAGGCCAGACCTACGACGTCGTGACCTGCCCCTCGGGGAGCAGCGGGCGCAGCGAGAACGAGTAGACCTTGCCGGCGTCGTCGCGGAGATAGACGCCCATGACGATGCCGCTCTCGAAGCCGTCGATCCCGAGCGCCTCGGCCTGCGCCGGCGTGAGCGGCGCGCGGCCCTGCGGCAGCTGGTTCGGGTCGTTCGGGACCGCGAAATCGGCCGGCGAGAGGTCGGTCCACGGCCAGTCGCGCACCTGGACGCCCTCGAGGCCATCCTGCTTCGTCAGCACGCCCTCGTAGGCGGTCGCAACGTAGGGCTCGCTCTGCGACCCGTCCGGATCGAAGTCCTTGAGCCGCGTGCCGAGCTCGGCGAGCGCCTTCTTGATCGCGGTGTCGGCGTTCGCCTCCTGGTCCTCCATGCCGAGCGCGACGACGGACACGGTCTTCGAGGCACCGTCGGCGTTGATCGTGAACACGGTGGTAGGCGCGTCGGCCACGAGTGGGTTCTGGTACTCGGCCCTGGCGGCCCCGAGACCCCCGTCCCGCAGCGCGACCTCAAGCAGCGACTGGACCTGCTCCTCGGTGAGCTTCGTCGTCCGCAGCGGCGTCGACAGGGTCACCCCGTCCCCGCGGTCGGCCGGGACGGCCGACGAACTCGTGAACACGACGGTTCCATCGCCGTACAGGGTGAACTGCGGCACGTGCGCGGCGATGAACTCCATCGGCACGAAACCGCCCGATTCGTCGACTCGCAGGACGATCTCCTCCGCGCCGGTCGGGTGGGCGATGCCGGAGATCAGGCTCTCGGTTGCGGCGGGCGGGGAGCTCGCGCCCGCCGGCGCGCCGCCGGACGAGCCGGAGGAGCACGCGGCAACGAACAGGGCGACAACGAGGGTGGTGACGGGAAGGGTGGTTCGCGTTGACATGGCCGCCGGACGCTCGAGCCCCGCCCGTGGTTCCGACCCGGCCGCCGATTGATGAACACGATCGCTGCGGTGGAACCGGAACTGCAATGGATTCCACCCTGCGGGGTGGGTTGACGGCGCGCGTATTCTCCCGCCAAAGAGTTCCGAGACTCCCGTCCTGCCCGCGCGCCGATCCTCCTGCGGCGTCCGTGCCGCCCAGCCCGACCGGAACTCGTCTCGCGCCCGCATGGAGGATCGAGGGGTGTTCCAGGATCGGTCGTTGACCTGCCGTGACTGCGGCGAGTCGTTCGTGTTCTCATCGGGGGAACAGGCCTTCTTCGCAAGCAAGGGGCTGACCAACGATCCGCAGCGCTGCCCGAGCTGTCGGGCGGCGGCGAAGCAGCAGCGCTCGATGAACCCCGGCGGGGCGCGGGAGTATCACGCGGCGGTCTGCAACAGCTGCGGCGGCCAGGCCATGGTCCCCTTCCAGCCACGGAACGACCGCCCGGTCTACTGCAGCTCGTGCTTCGACAAGGTCAAGGCCGCTGGAGCCGCCGCTCCCGCCTGAGTCGCGGTTCGCGCGCCCGACCGCGCAGCCGTCGCTACGCGCGCACCCCGGCCGGGCGCCGGTGGTGCTGCCCTATGCTGGCTCGACCGAAGCAGGAGGAGCCGCCGTGGGCGTGATCATCATTCGCGAGATGGTGGGGTCGAGCCCCAAGTCGTGGTCGGACGCCGCGCGACAGGCGGTCGCGACGGCGTCGAAGACCGTGCGCAACATCCGCACGATCGAGGTGGTGAAGTCGAGCGCGCGTATCGAGGACGGCGAGATCGTCGAGTACCTGGTCGAGCTCAAGATCGGGTTCGAGTACGAAGGCTGACCTCGCGCGGGCGCGCGCGATGGCCGAGGACGTGGTGCGAATAAGCGCCCGGTGAGCGGCGCTCGCCATGCTGCCGGGCATGTCCCGGAGATCGGCCCCTCCTCCCATCACATCGGCGCACGCGTCCATCGCGACCGCGGAGCCTGATCCAGCGCTCGCTCCCCCGCCCCCGCCCTTCGTCGACTTCGCCGCGCCGTCGTCGGATCCGGTCCACCCGGGCGAGCCCGCATCCGTATCATTCCCGGCCAGCGCGTCACCGGGGTCGACGTCGCGACCGGGGTTGCCGGGGTGGGGAGCGGAGGGGCATGCGCTCGTTGGGGTCGGCCCGGGACTGTCCGGCGCGAGCCGTCGCGCCGGCCTGATGGCGACGTACCCGTTTCCGATCACCGGACCCAAGGTCCATCCGCCGCTGCTGCGCGCGGATACCCTGTCGCGGCCCAGGCTCAACGGCTGGCTCGACCGGGCGGTCACGGGGCGAGTCGTACTGGTCATCGCCGAGGCGGGCTTCGGCAAGACGACGCTGCTCGCGGACTGGGCGTCGAAGTCGGGGCGCCGAACGGCGTGGTACCGCCTCGAGCCGGACGACCGCGACTGGCTCGTGTTCCTGCGTCATCTCGTCGCCGCCGGACGTGAGATCGACCCGGACTTCGGGACCGAGACGCTCGACCTGATCCTGGGACTTGGGGCGGGAGGCCCGACCCAGGCCGACGTCATCGCGTCGGTGATCCGTGAGTACGGGGAGTTCGCGAACCGACATCCCGAGGGCCTGACGCTGATCGTCGACGACCATCACGTCATCGACGGATCCGAGGAGACCGACAGGATCCTGCGGACGCTCATCGATCGCACGGGCGACGGGTTCTCGATCGTCATCGCCTCGCGCGCGGCGCCGCGGTTGAAGCTTGGTGGGCTGCGATCGCGCGGCGGCTTGAGCCGGCTGGACGGTGCGGACCTGCGCTTCGACACGCTCGAGACCGACGCGCTGTTCCGCGAGGCGTATCAACGTCCGCTCGAGCCCGACGTCGTCGAGCA
>DASSRG010000125.1:0-2796 GCA_035701885.1 Candidatus Limnocylindrales bacterium | reverse complement strand
CGCCAGTTCTCGTTCCGCGGCGACCGGCTCGCGTTCAGCTGGGGGATCGTCCTGCTGTCGCTGGTCGCGGCGGCGCTGCTCGTCTACTTCGGCGGCGTCACCACGCTGCTCATCCCGCTGTACTCGGTCGGCGTGTTCGTGTGCTTCACGCTCAGCCAGACCGGCATGGTCCTCCACTGGCGGCGCCACCCCGAGCGCGGCTGGTGGCGGCGGGCCGCGATCAACGCCGTGGGCGCCGTGCTGACCGCGGTCGTGCTCGCGATCGTCGTGTTCGAGAAGTTCGAGGGCGGGGCGTACATGGTCGTCATCCTGATCCCGCTGCTGGTGGGCGTGATGCTCTTCATCCGCTCGCAGTACGCGGCGTCCGCGCGCGAGCTTGCGGTCCGGCCCGACTTCGTGGTCCCGCCGCCGGTGCGCCAGGAACGCTCCATCGTGCCCGTCCCGACGATCAACCGGGCGGTGGTCCGGGCGATCAACGTCGCGAGGTCGATCAGCGACGAGGTGACCGCGGTCTACATCAGCGACGATCCCGAAGGGGCGGCGGAGATGCGCGAACGGTGGGAGCGCCAGGTGCCGAACGTCCCCCTGGTGATCGTCGAGTCGCCGTACCGCGCGCTGGCCGGGCCCCTCATGGCCTACCTGAGCGTCCTCGACCTCGCCTGGCCGCCCGACCGGCCGGACCCGATCACGTTCGTGGTGATCCCGGAGTACGTCGCGACCCACTGGTGGGAGCGGATCCTCTACAACCAGTCCGCGCGGCGGCTGCGGACGGTGCTCCTCGGGCGACCGCACACGGTGGTCGTGGACGTCCCGTTCCGGCGCGACGACCCCACCAAGTTCGGGATGGGCGACGACGAGACCGGCGGGACGACCGGGACGTCGAGCGCGACGCCGTCAGGTGGGCAAGGTTCGCACGCGGGGCCGGCCGTCGAAGGCTGAGCAGCGGGCGAGGCGCGGGGGCACCACTGTCGGGCAACCGACGGCGACCCTCGTGGCGCACGGTGGTATCGTGGCGCCGCGCGGCGACCCGCCCAGGACCCGACCCATTTCACGTGTCCCAGGTCGCCGAGATCGCGGAGGCTCCAACGTCAGTGGCCGACTCGTCGGCACCACAGTTCCGGCGCGCCGTCGTGGCGCTGTCCGGTGGCCGGACCGACAGGTCCATCGTCGCCCTCGCCGCGGACCTCGCCAGACCCACCAAGGCCGAGCTGGTCGGCGTGCACGTCGTGGAGATCGACTGGACCCTGCCGCTCGACGCGGACGTCGCCGGCCGGTCGGAGGAAGCGCAGCGCGTGCTCGACATCGCCGAGGCGACCGCCGAGGCCGCCCACTACCGGCTCGAGACGGTGCTGCTGCAGGCGCGCGACGTCGGGGCCGCGATCGTGGACGAGGCGACCGAGCGCGGCGCCGATCTCATCATCTGCGGGCTGCCGTTCCGCCGCCGGTTCGGCGGCGACTTCGCGATCGGCCGCACCATTCCCTATGTCCTGAAGAACGCCCCGTGCGCGACCTGGGTCGTGCGCGAGGCGATGCCCGAGGAGCAGCTATGAAAGCCGTCGTCGTGGGCTGCGGGCGCGTGGGCGCCAGCGTCGCCGACGAGCTGGACCGCGCCGGATGGCAGGTCCTGATCATCGATCTCCGGTCCGCCGCGTTCGACCGGCTCCCGGCGTCGTTCGGTGGCACCGCCCTGCGCGGCGACGGCACCGACGAGGACGTCCTGCGCCGAGCCGGCGCCGAGAACGCCGACCTGTTCCTGGCCCTCACCGAGGGCGACAACCGGAACATCATGGCCGCCCAGCTCGGGATCGAGGCCCTTGCCGCACGCAAGACGGTGGCCAAGGTCAACGACCCCGTCCGGGCCGAGGCGTATGCACACCTCGGGATCGCGACCCTGTGCCGGACGAACCTGATGACGTCGCAGATCCTCGGGTACTCGGGGCAGTCGGCGGGCGAGCGGCCGGGGATCTACATCCCCGAGAACCCGCACCAGCACGCGGTCGACGAGGGCGCGCTGCCGGGAGAGCCGTCCGGTGCGGCGCCGGCCACGGTGGGTGGCGTGGCGACAGGCGCGGGCGGGACGCCCATCGACCCGATGGGCCCCACGAGCGCGGAGGCCTAGGCGATGTTCGTGCTGGTGGTGGGGGGCGGCAAGGTCGGGTACTACCTGACCAAGGAGCTCATCGAGTCGGGCCACGAGGTGGCCCTGATGGAGAAGGAACGGACCCGGGCGAGCCAGATCGCCGACGAGATCGGGTCGGTCGTCATCGCCCAGGACGGGTGCGAGGGCAAATACCTCCACGAGGCTGGGGCGAATCGGGCGGACATCGTGGCCGCGGTCACCGGCGACGACGAGGACAACCTCGTCATCTGCCAGATGGCGAAGCACCATTTCGACGTGCCGCGGACGATCGCGCGCGTGAACAATCCGAAGAACGAGCGGCTGTTCCGGCACCTCGGCGTGGACGAGATCATCAGCCCCACCCGGATGATCCTGGGCTCGATCGAGCAGGACATCCCGGTCCACGAGCTGCTCCACCTGGCGGCGCTCGGGGTCGGCGAGCTCGAGATCATCGAGGCGCACCTGCAGCCCGGCTCCCCGGCGATCGGGCGGGTGGCGATGGACCTGAACGTGCCCAACGGGTGCTCGCTGTTCGGCGTGATCCGCGAGGGCAACCCCACGCCCCTGCGGTCCGACACGGTGCTCGCCGAGGGCGACAAGGTGATCGCGATCGGGCGGCCCGACTGCGAGGTGCAGCTCCGCGAGCAGCTCATCGGGAGCCCCGACGAGGGCTGACC
>DASSRG010000124.1:0-12583 GCA_035701885.1 Candidatus Limnocylindrales bacterium | reverse complement strand
ATGGACCACGGCGATCACGTCGCGCTGATCCGCGACGGCGTCCGCGCTGCGCCGCCCGGTCCGTGGCTGGAGCTCGGAGCGGGCGAGGGGGCGTTCACGCTGGCCCTGGCGGACGTGCTCGGCAATGGCGCGCGCATCGTCGCCGTCGATCGGGACGCCCGGGCGCTCGAGCGGCTCCGTGCGCGCTTGGGCGAACGCTTCCCGACGGCGACGGTCGAGCCCGTCGTCGCCGACTTCACGCACGCACTGCCGGACGGCCCGTTCGCCGGGATCCTCGCCGCGAACAGCCTCCACTTCGTCAAGGACCTGGGTCCGGTCCTCGCCGCAATCCGCGCCCGGCTCGCCCTGGACGGCCGGCTCGTCGTCGTGGAGTACGACGCGGACCGCGGCAACCCCTGGGTCCCGCACCCGTTCTCGTTCCGCCGCTGGTCCACGCTTGCCCCCGAGGCCGGCTTCGAGCCGCCGCAGCTCCTCCACAGGGTCCCGAGCCGGTTCCTCGATGCGATCTACGGCGCGGTCACGCAGCCGGCGGACCTACCCGTCGATGAGCGGGATCCGCGCAGTGCGCAGCGCGGGATCGGGTGAGGTTCCGCCCGCCCCGGCGGTGTAGCCTCCCGCCATGAGCCTCCAGACAGAACCCATCGGCAGCATCCCCCGGCCCCAGGCGCTGATCGACGGCATGCAGGCGGCCGCCGCCGGCACGCTGGCGCCGGAGGAGCTGGACGCGCTGTATGTCGAGGCGGTGGGCGACACGCTCCGCCGGTTCGAGGCGACCGGCTCGCCCGTGATCACCGACGGCGAGCAGCGCAAGCCGAGCTTCGCGACGTATCCGATCGCCGGGCTCGCGACGCTTGCCCCGGGCGGCGTCACGATCCCGTTCGAGGACGGCCACACCCGGCAGCTCCCGGTCATCACGGCCGGCCCGTTCCGCTATGCGACGCAGGCGTGGGAGTACCTCGACGCGGCGAAGGACGAGACGGCGCTGCCGCTCAAGCAGGCGGTCATCTCGGCGTCCGCGCTCAGCCTCCTGTACCCCGGAGATGGCATCGACGGCTACCCCCGCGATGCGTTCGTCGCCGACCTCGTCGCCGGCGCAACCGAGGAGCTGCGGGGCATCCTCGCCCGCGGCGCCACCGCCCAGATCGACTTCACGGAGGCCCGGCTGTCACTGAAGCTGGATCCGTCCGGCGGGCTGCTGAACGCCTTCGTCGACCTCAACAACCAGGTGCTGGACGGGCTGACCGACGACGAGCGTGCCCGGGTGGGCGTGCATACCTGCCCGGGCGGCGACCGCGACTCCACGCATAGCGCCGACGTCGACTACGCGACGCTCCTGCCGTCGCTGTTCAACCTCCACCTCGACCGGTTCTTCGTCCAGCTCGCGAGCGAGGCGGATCGGCCGCGGGTCCTGCGCATCCTCGGCGGGCTCGCGACCGGGAACCGGCGGATCTTCGTCGGCGTGACGGACCCGATCGACGCCCGTGTCGAGACGCCGGACGAGGTCGCAGAGCGCGTGCTCGAGGCCGCCCGGTTCATCGATCCCGAGCACCTTGGCACGACCGACGACTGCGGCTTCTCGCCGTTCGGCGACGACACGTCCACCTCGCGCGATATCGCCTTCGCGAAGATCGCGGCCCGGGTCGAGGGCACGGCGATCGCGTCGGACCGCCTGGGAGCCTGATCGAGACGGTCGAGTGCTACACTCCGGCCCTCACGGCGACGACCGAGAGGAGTAGGCCCGGGACGGCCTCCAGCGAGCGCGGGACGGTGCAAGCCGCGCGGTGAACCGGGACCGAAGGTCGCTCGCGAGCCGTGCGGGTGGCGCCCGATAGCGCGCCGAGAGCGATGCCGGATCCGGGCGGCCATGATGAGCGGCGCGTCACCGGCATCGGAACCAGCAGGTGGTACCACGACCCCGTTCGTCCGCTGGACGAGCGGGTCGTTTGTTGTCCGGGAGGCGAGACGGTGACCGACGAGCGGGAGCTGCCCAAGGCGTACGCGCCGGCGGCGTTCGAGCACGATGTGTACGAGCGCTGGTTGGCTGCCGACGTCTTCGCGCCCGATGGCGCCGGGTCCACTGCCGACTGGTCACTGCCGCCGTTCGTGATCATCCAGCCTCCGCCCAACGTGACCGGCTCGCTCCACCTGGGTCACGCGCAGCGGACGACGGTGGAGGACCTGATGGTCCGCCACGCCCGGATGCTCGGCCGGCCGTCGCTGTTCCTGCCGGGCCTCGACCACGCGAGCATCGCGGCGCAGTTCGTGCTCGACGGGATCCTCGCGCGCGAGGGGGAGAGCCGGGCGACGCTCGGCCGCGAGCGGTACCTCGAGCGGATGGCGGCCTTCGTCGCGGAGACCCGCGAGGTCATCCTGGCCCAGCAGCGCCGGGTCGGCGGGTCGTGCGACTGGGGCCGGCTTCGGTTCACGATGGACGAGGTGAGTGCCCGCGCGGTCCGCGAGGCGTTCACGCGGCTGTACCAGCGCGACCTCGCATACCGCGCGGAGGCGCTGATCAACTGGTGCCCGGGCTGCCGCACGAGCGTGAGCGATCTCGAGGTGATCCCGACCCCCGAGACCGGGACGATCTGGCGGCTGCGCTACCACCTCCTGGACGAGGCGACGGGCGAGCCGATTCCCGACCAGTTCCTGACCGTCGCGACCACCCGCCCGGAGACGATCCTCGGCGATACGGCCGTCGCGGTCCACCCCGACGACGCGCGGTATGCCGCGCTGGTGGGCCGCCGCGTGCGCATCCCGTTCGTCGACCGGGACGTGCCGGTCATCGCCGACCCCGTCGTCGACCCCGCCTTCGGCACCGGCGCGGTCAAGATCACGCCCGCGCACGACCACGACGACCACGAGACGGGCGTGCGGCACGCGCTGCCGATGCCGACGATCCTCGACGACGCGGCGAGGATCGCGAACACCGGCACCCGCTACGACGGGATGGACCGCTACGAGGCGCGGGCGGAGATCCTCGCCGACCTCGCCGCAGCCGGCGACCTCGAGGGCGAGGCGCCGCACGAGATGGTCATCGGGCGCTGCCAGCGCAGCAACGACGTCGTGGAGCCGCGCCTCAAGACGCAATGGTTCGTGCGAACCAGGCCACTCGCCGCCGCCGCGCTCGAGGCGACCCGCTCGGGCCGCACCCGGATCCTGCCGGAGCGGTTCGAGAAGGTGTGGGAGCACTGGATGACCAACATCCGGGACTGGAACGTGTCCCGCCAGCTGTGGTGGGGCCACCGGATCCCGGCCTGGTACTGCCCGGACGGCCACGCCTCGGTGTCGGCCGAGCCGGACGGCCCCGCCGCCTGCGAGGTGTGCGGGCGCCCGGCCTCGGAGCTGACCCGCGATCCGGACATCTTCGACACGTGGTTCAGCTCCGGCCTGTGGCCGTTCTCCACGCTCGGCTGGCCGGACGACACCGATGACATGCGCCGGTTCTACCCCGGGTCGGTCATGGAGACCGGGTACGACATCCTGTTCTTCTGGGTGGCCCGGATGATGATGCTGGGCATCGAGCTCACCGGCGAGGCGCCGTTCCACACCGTCTACCTGTCCGGCCTCATCCGGGACCCGTACGGCGCGAAGATGTCGAAGACGAAGGGCAACACGGTCGACCCGCTGGCGACGATCGACGAGCTTGGCGCCGACGCGCTGCGGTTCGCGTTGGTCCACGGGACGACGCCCGGCCAGGACCAGCGGTTCGGCACGGCCAAGGTCGAGAACGCCCGCAACTTTGCCAACAAGCTGTGGAACGCGACCCGGTACGTGCTCGGCGCGCGACCCTCGTCGATCCCGCAGCACGCCGAACGGCGGCTGCCGGACGGCGCCCACCTGGGCCCGGGCGACCGGTGGCTGCTGTCGCGGGTGGCGGCGACGACGGCGGCGGTCGACAAGGCCATGGTCGAGTACAACTTCGGCGAGGTGACCCGCCTGCTCTACGACGCGATCTGGAGCGAGTTCTGCGACTGGGGCATCGAGCTGGCGAAGGTGCGCCTGACCGACGAGTCGCTGCCGGCGGCCGAGCGCGAGGCGACCTGGTGGGCACTCGTCGAGGCGCTCGATGCCTACCTGCGGCTGCTCCACCCGGTGATGCCGTTCATCACGGAGACGCTGTGGGGGGCGATCCCGCATCGCGCGTCGGACCCGTCGCTCCTCATCGTCGCGCGCTGGCCCGGGGTGGGGGAGCGTGATCTCGGCGCCGAGGAGCAGGTCGAGGCGCTGATCGAACTCGTGCGGGCCGTGCGCAACGCGCGCGCGGACGCGAAGCTGGAGCCGGCGGCCTGGCTGCCGCTCGACGTCTATGTGGAGCCCGAGCTGGGCGGCGCCCTCGAGGCGCTGCGGCCCGCGCTGGAGCGCCTGTCGCGGGCGCGGCCGCTGCGCAGGCACCTCACCCGCGAGGATCTCCACGGGACCGCGGGCGCGGGCGGTGGCGGGCTGGCGGTCATCGCCGGGCCGGCCGAGGCGATCGTCGGCACCGGAACCGCGGACCCGGCCGCCGCGGACGCCGACCGCGCCAGGCTCGAGAAGGAGCTCGCGGACGCCGAGCGGCTGCTCGACGCGGCGCGGGCGCGGCTGGCAAACGAGGCGTTCACCGCGAAGGCGCCGGAGGCGATCGTCGCGGGCGCGAGGGCGCGCGAGGCCGAGCTCGCGGACCAGGTCGAGAGGCTGCGGGACCGGCTCGGCCGGTAGGTGTCGACCGGCTCCCGCCGAACGTACCGGTCGCGGCCCCGTTCGCCGCTGGTACGATGCCGAGGTCTCGTCAGGCCGTCGACCGGAGGACGTCGTGCCCCTGTTCAAGCGCCGAGCTTCCGAGCCCGAGCAAGCCGCGCCGGCCGCCCAGGCCGCGCCGGCCGCCGCCGGGCTGCCGGAAGAGGTCGTGGCGCAGGAGTATCAGCTCAAGCTCTATTACGCGGGGAAGAGCAGCGAGGGCGTGCGCCTCAAGGCCGGCCCGCGCGCGCTCGCCGAGCTGCCGTCGATGCTCACCGGGCTCGCCCGCAGCGACATCGAGGTCGTCGACCCGCTCGAGCTCGAGTACGCCCAGGCCGTCCCGCAGATCGCGCGACCGTCCGAGGCCATGCAGTGGCTCAACGCCCACCATCACCTGAGCCCGATCACACGTCATGCGCTCGTCGTCCTCGAGTCGATCGACGCGATCGACCTCGCCTTCGACACCTTCGCGTGCGCGCTGCTCGACGGCGAGACCGACACCTCCGGCTATCCCGAGTACAACGCGATCGTCGGCGGGGTTGCGTCCCACTGGGACGAGGCGACCGGCGACATGGTCGTCCGCGGGGTGGTGGGCTGGGGAGGCCGCGGGGTCCGCGGCGACACCGACCGGATCGGGAGTCGGATCCTCGGCAGCCTCCTGACCAACCTCCTCGCCAACCAGTACGCGATGGGGCTCACCGCCGTCGATCGACCGGTGCCGGCCGCGGGCCGCGGCGGGCTCGTCTGCGCCCACTGTGGCTTCGCCTCGGGTCACGAGCGCGCGTTCTACTGTCCCAAGTGCGGGATGCGGCTGCTCCGCGGCTGACCCGCACGCCTGCCTGAAGCTGTCATGCCGATCTACGAGTACGCCTGCACCGCCTGCGACCACCGAACCGACATCCTCCACGGCCTCAACGACCCGGGCCCCACCTTCTGTCCGTCATGCGGGCGGGAGGGGACGATGCGCAAGCTGTTCGCCCCGCCGACGATCCACTACAAGGGCTCGGGCTGGGCGAAGAAGGATCGGGGCGGCTCGAGCGGGACCAAGTCGAGCGCCAAGTCCTCGTCCGCCGAGGGCACGTCGAAGCAGGACGGCGCGTCGTCCGGGTCCGACTCGGGGTCCGGCTCCTCGGGCTCGTCCTCGTCGTCGTCCTCGTCCGGCTCCTCGTCGGACGGCGACTGACCCGTGCCTGCCGCCGCCGACTGGATCACGCTGGCCGAGGCCGCGGAGATCCTCGCCGCCGCGAACGTCAGGTTCCGGCCCGAGACGATCGGGGCGTGGGCACGCACCGGCCGGCTGTCGAGCATCACGCTCGGCGGGCGGCGGTTCGTCCGGCGCGGCGAGGTCAAGGCGCTGATCGCCGCGCCGCGGCGGGTCCACGTCGAGGACCTGCAGCCCGGCCTGTTCGAGGACCTGCCCTGACGCCATGAGCGATCCGCCGCGGGTCGACCGGGTCCGGGCGCTCGCGGCGCGTGTCGTCGAGCTGGTGGGTGGCATCCCGGCCGTCCGGACCCTGTCGGCGATGCTCGAGGTGTACGACGGCGCGGGCGGCGGTCTCACGGCGAACGGGCTGGCCTACAGCGCGCTGATCGCCCTCGTGCCCGGCGCGCTGCTGGTGGCGTCGTCGATCGCCCTGGTCATCACCGATCCTGCCATGCAGCAGCGGCTGATCGATGCGATCGCGACCGCGGTGCCGCCGCTCGAGGACATCGTCGAGTCGGCGCTCCAGACCGTCTCCCAGGGCGCCGTCCCGACGACGATCATCGCGCTCATCGGCCTGCTCTGGGGGTCGAGCCGGTTCTACGCCGCGCTCGACTACTCGTTCTCGAAGGTGTTCCGCGCCGAGCGGCGGCGCAACGAGATCGTGCGCACCCTGCGTGGGCTGCTCGTCACGTTCCTGCTCGTGGCGCTGCCCGTCGCGGCACTGGCGGTCGGCTGGTTCGCCTCCTGGCTGCTGGACCTCGCACCGGACGGTGGCGCCGTGCAGGGGATCCTTCGCGCGCTGCTCCAGGTGGCGAGCCCGATCGGGTCGTTCGTGCTGTTCGTCGGCGTCGTCGCGCTCGTGTACCGGTATGTGCCGGTGGGGAAGGTCGGCTGGCGCGCGCTCGGGCCGCCGGCAATCGTGGTCGGCATCGGATTGGCCCTGTTCGCCCAGCTGTTCACGTTCATCGGGCCGCGCCTGGCGGGGTTCGCGGTGCTGTTCGGCGCGTTCGTCGCGGTGTTCGCGTTGCTCGCCTGGCTCGCGATCAGCTTCAACATGCTGCTGCTTGGTGCGTCATGGACGCGGGTCCGCGAGCTCGCGATGGCGCAGCCCGATGCGCCCCATGCCGCCGACGAGACAGACCCTGGCGTGCAGGCCGAACCCGAATCCGGGACCGAGCGCGGTCTCGACCGTGCCGAGGAGCGCCACCCGGCCTGACGCCGGCGACGATCAGGCCTGACGGGTGCCGCAGCGGCGGCAGAAGCGCGCGTTCGCCGACAGCGACAGACCGCAGCTGATGCAGGGCTGCGCCGTCGGCGCGGCGGCCGCGGCAGGGATCGGTGCCTGGGGGGTGCCGGTGAGGACCTCGCGCGCCGACGCGGCCCACATGTCCGCGGGGTCGACCTGCGGCAGGAGCGGGCGCCCGGCGAGGGTCGTCGGCATCTCGCGCCGGTTCGCCGGGACGGGGAATGCCGGCGCCGCGGGCCACTGCGGCTCGCCCGTTTCGTCGGGCGCGACCGTGAGCCACGGGTTGGCCGCCGGGGCGGGAGCGGCGGCAGGCGGCGCGGCGACGTCCGGGCCCGGCGTCGGCGCCGCCTCGGGCCACGTGGGCTGGGGCACGACGTCGTCGCGCGGCGCCTCCGGCACATCAGGTTCGGTCGCGGCGGCGAGGGCGGCCGCGGCGATCGTCGGCGCGGCGGGCTCGCGCTCAAGCTCGGGCTCAGGCTCCGCCTGAGGCTCAAGTGTCGCGGGGGCCTCGGCCTCCGCGGGAACCTCGGCTGCGGCGGCGATCGTCGGCGCGGCGGGCTCGGGCGCGGGCTCGGGCTCCGGGGCAAGGGCAGCGGCCGTCTCGTCGATGCCCAGCTGACCCGCGAGCGGTGCGAGCTCGTCCACCCCCTGACCGACCACCGGCTCGGCCTCGGCCGCCGGCCCGGCGACAACATCGACGGCTTCCGCCTCGGCGACAGGCTCCGGGAGCTCGATGGTCGCCTCGTCCTCGACCTCGATCCGCCCGGTCGGCGCCTCGACGACCGCCGCGGCGGCAAGGGCGGCCGCGGCACGGGCTGCTTCGGCATGCTCAGCTTGCGCAGCCTTCTCGGCCGCGTCCGCCTCCTCGGCCGCGATCCGCGCCTCATACTCGGCGACCGCGTCCTCCACGCTCTGCCCTGGCGCGACGCCGGCGACGACAGGTCCTGCGTCCGTCTCGGCGACTGCGGCGGGCTGGTCGACGAACGGGATGTCCTCGACGGGCTGGGTAACGTCCGCCTCCTCGACGACGGCCTCGACGGATCCGGCCTCGGCAGCCCCATCGGGCTCGGCAGGCTCGTCGAACACGTGCGCCATCCCGTTCGCGGGCGCCGCAACGGCCGCGGCCGCCGCCTCGGCAGCCGCCAGGTCGAACGTGTCGTCGTGGAGGCTGGCCGCCTCGAGCGTCGCCTCGGCTTCGGCCTCGTCCAGCCCGAGGGCGCGCGACAGCCGCGCCGCGGACAGGTCGGCGTCGGGCCACGCCTCGGGCTCGGGTGGCGCGTCGTATGCCTCACCGGGCTCGGGGATCGCCTCGACGGAGGGAGCAGCCGCGAACACCGGCTCCTGCATGCCCGGGATGGGCGCGCAGGTCAGGCAGCGGCCCTCCGCGGTGTTCCAGCAGTCGCCGCACGTGTACTGCCGGCACGTCAGGCAGAAGTTGAACGTCTGGTGGAAGGCGTCGAGCTGGTGGGAGACGACCGCGAGCTCTTCCTCGCTCCGCGCCTCGGCCATCGCCTCCGAGAACGACGCGTCGTCGGAGAGGACGAAGTTCTTCATCCCCTTGCTGAGCGTGCGCACACGCCCGATGCGGGAGCGTCGCGGTGCAGCCGATTCGAAGGTGTACCGGGTGCCGCACCGTTCGCAGAACGACTCGGTGAGGATTTCCGTCACGTGTTGCCCCCGCAGAAGCCAGATCGAGACGCCCGGCCACCCCCCGGTCGAGCAGGCCCAGAGTATAGCCACCGCCTCAACCCGCTCCCGACTCCGTGGTACCGAGGCAACACCGCCGTTCGTCCCGGAAACGGGGCGGAACGGGATCCTCTGGTACGGTGGCGCGCGCCATGGCCGTGCTCGCAGACGTCGAACGCTTCCTGGAACGGGTCTTCGAGCGTTCCACCGCGCGGCTCTTCCGCGCGCACGTCCAGCCCGTCCAGGTCGAGCGCCGCGTGGAGCGGGCGATGGAGCGGGCACGCACGGGGAGCGGCGGTCGCACGGTCGTTCCCGGACGCTACCGGGTCCGCCTGCAGCCGGACGACCTGCGCGAGCTCGCGGACCAGGCCGGCGGCGCCGAGGTGCTCGCCGGCCGACTCGCGGACGCGGCGCTGACGTTCGCCCGGGCGCACGCGTATCACCTGCCCGGACGGCCTGGCGTCGCGCTCGTCGCCGACCCGTCGCTCGCGCGCGGGCAGGTGGAGGTCGACGCCGTGGCGGACGGGGGACGTCGCGGCGCCCACGCACCGAATGGCGCGCCCGCGGCGGCGGCCCCGCTCGAACCGGCTCCTGTCGTGGACAGCGCCCCAGAGCCGGCCGCTGCGGCGGTGGGGTCGGTTGCGCCGGCGCACAGCCCGAATCCGATCGTCGAAGCCATCGAGCCCGAGCGGCAGGTGCGTCCTGCGGCGCCCGGCACGGACCTCGAACAGGCCTACGCCGGCGTCCGAGGCGACGGGACCCAGACCCTCGTGTTCCGACGCCCGGCGCCGATCGCCACCCGCGCGATCCTCCGCGTCTGGTCGTCGGACGGCGCCGAGCGCACGATCGAGGTGGACGGCACGCCGCTCACCGTGGGGCGGGCGAGCGACAACGGGCTCGTGCTGCCCGACACGAAGGTCTCGCGTCACCACGGCCGGCTCCAGTCACGCCGGGGGACCCTCGTCTACACGGATCTCGGCAGCACCAACGGGTCGCGCGTGAACGGGATCCGGGTGGACGAGATCGCCCTGGGCCTCGGGGATCGGCTGCTCGTCGGGGACACGGTGCTCGTCGTCGAATCGCTTCCGGGCTGAGTCGTGGACGGCTTCGTCCTGACCCTGTGGCTCGTCAGGCTACTGTTCCTCCTCGCGCTGTACGCGTTCCTGTTCATGGTCGTGCGGGTGCTCCTGCGCGACCTTCGCGCGGCGACCCGCGGACCGGCCGAGCTGGGACGCCTCGTGGTCGTCTCGGCACCGCACGGCGAGCCACCCGCCGGCTCCTCGTTTCCGCTCGACGCCGTCACGACGCTCGGGCGCGACGTGAACAACACGATCGTCGTCGACGACCCGTTCGCCAGCAGCGACCACGCCGTGCTGACGTTCCGGGGCCGCGCCTGGTACGTCGAGGACCTGGAGAGCACGAACGGCAGCTACGTGAACGGCGTGCCGGTGGAGCGCGTCGCACCGCTCGGCTTCGGCGACGAGCTCCAGGTCGGTGAGGTCCGGTTCCGGCTCGACAGGGGTCGGCAGTGAGTGCAGTCGTCCAGGCTCGCCCTCGCGGCTCGAGCGCCCTGCGGATTCGTCCACGCCCGCGCCCGACGGAGCTCACCCTGCTCGCGTTCGTCGCGGTCGCGCTCGTTATCGGCGCGGTCTCGCTCGGGGCGACGCAGCAGTACCGCGCCGCCCTCGACGCCGGCGAGACCCTGGAGGCGCTCGACCTCGCGCCGCCCGATCCCCAGGCGCTCCTCGTCTACATCGTCGCCCTGTTCCTGGTCCACGCGGTGTTCGTCATCGCCGGCCGGCGCACCGACCAGGTCCTGTTCCCGGCGGCCGGTCTCCTCGGCGGCATCGGGCTGCTGCTGATGCAGCGGCTGCCGCAGACGCTCGTGACCCAGGCCTTCTTCGGGATGGAGCTGATGCTCGGCCAGCTCCAGCTGTTCTGGCTGCTGCTCGCGCTGGTGATCGTCACGACGCTCGCCGTCGCGGTCCGCTCGGACGCCTGGCTCCGGACCTACAAGTACACGTGGGCCGCGGCTGGGATCGCGCTCCTGCTCGCGACCTTCGTGTTCGGATCGGACGTGAACGGCGCCCGCCTCTCGCTCTCGATCGGCCCGCTGTCCGGCCAGCCGTCCGAGCTCCTGAAGGTCATCCTCGTCGTGTTCCTCGCGGGATACCTGTCTGAGAACCGGGCCCTGCTCGCGGACGAGAGCACCCGCGTCGGGCCGTTCAGCCTGCCGCCGATCCCGTACCTCGCGCCGATGGTCGCGATGGTCGCGATCGCGCTCTCGATCGTCGTCGTCCAGCGGGATCTGGGGGCGGCGCTCCTCTATTTCGCCGTGTTCCTGGCGCTGCTGTACGTCGCCACCGGGCGTCTCTCCTACGTCCTCGGCGGGCTCGCGCTGTTCCTCGTCGGCGCGGTGGTCCTGTACAACCTGTTCGGGCACGTCCAGCAACGGGTGGACAACTGGCTCGACCCGTTCGCGGATCCGCTGGGCGTCGGGTTCCAGACCGTCCAGGCGCTGTACGCGTTCGGCCGCGGCGGGTTGCTCGGCGTTGGCCTGGGCAATGGGCTGCCAACGATCGGTGGGCGGCTGCCGATCCCCGCGGTCCACACCGACTACCCGCTCGCCGCCCTGGGCGAGGAGCTGGGCCTCATCGGGCTGCTCGCGATCCTCGGCCTCTACCTGGTCGTCGTCCAGCGCGGGCTGCGCATCGCCGCCGGCGCCCGCGACGACTTCCGGGGCCTGCTCGCCGCCGGGCTCGCGCTCGTCGTCGGCGTCCAGGCGTTCATCATCGCCGCCGGCAACCTCAAGCTGATCCCGCTCACCGGGATCACGCTGCCGTTCATCTCGTACGGCGGCTCGTCGCTGCTCGCCAACGCGGTGGTCATCGGGCTCCTGATCGCGCTGTCCGACCGCGGGCCGGAGCCGCCCGCCGTGCCCGGCAGCGGCCGCCGCCTGCCCGGTCTCCGGAGGCGGGTCGCATGAGCGATCCCCGGAGCGCGCCGGTGTCGAACCTCCGCTCGGGGCGGTCGATCGCGGGCAACGTCCTGCGCACCGGAACCGCGATCACGCTGATGTTCGCGATCCTCGCGCTCGGGGCCGGCTACTGGCAGGTTGTCGAGGCGCAGCGGCTCGCGACCGCCCCCGACAACCCGGCCGTCATCGCGATCGCCCGGCGCGCGCTCCGTGGCCCCATCGTCGACCGCAACGACCGCTGGCTCGCCCGCAGCGAGCGTGACCGGAACGGCGAGGCCCTGCGCGAGTACCGGGACCGGTCGGTGAGCCACGTCGTCGGCTACGCGTCGCGGCAGTACGGCACCACCGGGCTGGAGCGCGCGTACAACGCCGAGCTGATCGGCCTGTCCTCCGACGCGCTCGGCGGCCTGCTGTCGAAGTTCGACACGACGCCCAACGAGCCGCTGGGCCTGAAGACCACGCTCGACCTGCGGCTCCAGCGGGCCGCGGTCGACGGCCTTGGGAAGGACCACGGCGCGGTTGTGATGCTCGATCCCACGACCGGCGAGGTCCTGGCGCTCGCCTCCACGCCCACCTACGACGCGAACGGCATCGCCGACCCGGACACCGCCACCGCGACGTTCGACGCCCTCCGCGAGTCCGACTCGGACCCGCTCCTGCCGCGCGCGACGCTCGGGCGCTACGTGCCGGGCTCGGTGTTCAAGGTCGTGACCGCCGTCGCGGGCCTCGACAGCGGCCGCATCGAGCCGTCCACCAC
>DASSRG010000123.1:0-2577 GCA_035701885.1 Candidatus Limnocylindrales bacterium | reverse complement strand
CGACCGAGGGGACGGTGCGGTTGCCTTCCGAGCTCGGGATGACGGTGGGCTCGCCGCCCTCCATCACCGCGACGACGGAGTTCGTCGTCCCGAGGTCGATGCCGATGATCTTGCCCATGTGCGGGGTCTCTCCTTGGGGGTCTCGGATGTGGGGTGTTCGGGGTTGCGGTGGATGGATCAGTTGATGGGGCCAGCGGCCTCGTCGCCGTCACCCGCCGAGGCGACCGCGACCAGGGCGGGTCGGATGACCCGGTCGCGGAGCTTGTAGCCCCGCCGGATCTCGTCGACGATCTCGCCTTCGGGCCGGCCGGTGCCCGGGACGCTGACTACGGCCTCGTGATGGCGCGGGTCGAACGGGGTGCCGGGCGAGGCGTCGACCGCCCGCACGCCCTCGCTCTCGAGCAGGAGTCGCAGCTTGCGGTCGATGGCGGCGATGCCCTCGGCCCAGCCGTCCTCGGCGAGCGCCTCGGGCCGGTTGTCGATGGCGCGGTCGAAGTCGTCGGCCACGGCGAGCACCTTGCGGATCAGGTCCTCCCCCGCGAGACCGAGCTCGCGCTCGCGCTCCTCGGCGGTGCGACGCTTGAAGTTGACGAACTCGGCGCGCTCGCGCTGGAGCGCGGTCAGGTACTCGTCGGCCTTGGCGGCCGCCTCGTCGCGGGCGGCCTTCGCCTCGTCCAGCTCCGCCAGCAGGGCGGCGGGCGAGACGTCCAGCTCCTCGATGCGCTCTTCGGCGCGGGTCTTGCGTGCCATGGGTCTCCGGGGTTGGGGGGTCATGCGTAGAGGTGATCGATCAGCTCGTTCATCAGCCCGCTCACGAACTGCACCGTGCCGATCGCCTGGGGGTAGGCCATGCGGGTGGGGCCGAGCACGCCGACGACGCCGACCGCGCGCCCGGGGCGACCGTACGGCGCGAGGACGAGCGAGACGTCTGCCATCTCCTCGGCCGGGTTCTCGGAGCCGATGAACACGCGCACGCGGTCGGAGCCCGCCACGCCGTCGATGAGCTGGCCGAGGTAGACGCGGTTCTCGAGCGCCGCGAACACGCGGCGCAGCTTCTCGCTGTGGGCGAACTCCGGCGCGGCCATCACGTTCAGCAGGCCGTCGCTGAACAGCTCCTCGATCGCGTCCGCGTCGAACTCGTGGAGGCTCCGGACGATCCGCTCGGCCACCCGGCGATGGAGCGCGATGGTGGGGTCATCGGACTCGAGGCGGGCGACCACGCGCGCGGCATCGTCGGCCGTCAGGCCGGAGAGGAGATCGTTCAGGAATGCCGCAACCGAGCTGAGCTCGGCCTGGTCGGTCGGCTCGTCGAGCGTGACCAGCACCTGCTTCAGGCTGCCCTCGCGGAGGACGAGGATGAGGCTCGCGAGCCGGTCGCTGATCGCGACGAGGTCGACGTGCCGGAGGTGGGCGCTGGTCGGCTTCGCAGGCGTCGCGAGCCCGGCCGCCCGGGTGAGGCTCGCCAGCGTCGTCGCAGCGAGGCGGAACCAGTGCTCGCTCGCGTACTCCACCTGGCCGAACTGGTGACGGATCATCAGCTGCTCGACAGGGGGAAGCGGGGCGCTGTCGATGATCGACTCGACGTAGTAGCGGTAGCCCTGCTCGGTGGGGACCCGGCCCGCGCTCGTGTGCGGGTGCGTCAGGAGGCCCGCGGCCTCGAGCTCGCTCAGGACGGCGCGAACCGTGGCGCTGGACACGCCGAGCCGATAGCGCTCGACGAGCGCATGGCTGCCCACCGGCTGGGCGGTGGTCACGTATTCCTCGATGACGGCCCGAAGGATCGCCTGGGAGCGAAGGTCAAGGGGGCCGCTGGAGCGACGCACGCGACGCGCCATGGAGCCTCTCCTGGTGTGGTTAGCACTCGCGGGTGGAGAGTGCTAACAGCGGTGGGATGAGTCTAGCAATCGGGCGTTGCGAGTGTCAACGCGTTCGGACGGCGTTGGCGGGCGGGGTTCGCTCTCGGGACGCGCTTGCTCCCCGCCGCTCGTTGCCCGCTGCCCGCTGCCGGCCGCCCGCTGCCGGCCGCCCGCTGCGCGCCGCCCGCTGCGCGCCGCCGCTGATCCGCCGCGCGCTGCCCGCCGCCGCTGATTACCCCCGGTGCTCAGGGCGGGCACTTCGCGGCGCTTGATGGTCCGTGGCGTGCTCGTCATCACGGCGTGTGATCACGAGACGCGGAAGACGGCCATATCCGTGCGCATCCCCCTCTTGCCCGACCGCAGTGCCGCCGATGAGCACCAGTGGTGATCACCCGTGCCCTCGCGCCACCGAGCCCCGGATAGCGGAGGTGCCTTCCCGACGCGATCGAAAGGCCTGGGTTGGGCCCACGACCCCGCAGCGGTGACACGGCGGACCACCGGCCGGAGCGGCCGGCCCCGAGGCAGCGGCGGGTGGCAGGGTGAACGATGCCAAGCCGGCAGCGACGACAACGAACCGAGTGCGAGGACGAGGGCCGGCGCGGCAGAAGCGGGATCGATCGTCGCCCGCCAGGTCACGTGGCGGACAGCAACGCCGCGAACCGAGCGCGGGCATCCGCGGCGGAACGATCGTGGAGCGCCAGCGCGGCGGTCTCCGCGAGGA
>DASSRG010000122.1:0-4373 GCA_035701885.1 Candidatus Limnocylindrales bacterium | reverse complement strand
GGTCGTCGTTCCTCCGGGTGCCGCGGGGCGTCACCGGCTGGACGTCGTCGTGGCGCCGGCACCGGCGTCGGAGTCGCAGGTGGGCCGGACGAGCCGGGTGCGCATCCACAAGAGCCGGATGAGCTATGGCTGGGACTTCTGTCCGCGGCTCGTGCACCAGGGCATCTGGCGGCCGGTGGCGCTGGTCGTCGCAGGGCCGGTCCGGCTCGTTTCGTGCCGGGCGACCCCGTCGCTCTCCGACGACCTCGCCGACGCGATGGTCGAGGTGCGGGTCGGTCTCGAAGCGGCTTCCGGTGCGGTGCCGGTGGGCGCCGACGTCCGGGTCGCGCTCCTCGACGGCGACGCGGAGGTCGCGATCGGCCAGACGAGGATCGGCGTCCAGCCGGACGCAACGACCACGACGCTGTCGCTCGCGGTGGAGGCGCCGCGACTGTGGTGGCCCAACGGCTTCGGGGAACCCGCCCTGTACGAGCTGGTGGTGAGGCTTTCCGGGCCGGACGGTGCGACGCTTGACGCGCACCGGCAGGTTGTCGGGTTTCGGACCGTCCGCCTCGTGCCCAACGAGGGCGCACCGGCCGGCGCTCGCGGCTACACGTTCGAGGTCAACGGGACGCGCGTCTACGCGACCGGCTGGAACTGGGTGCCGGTCGACGTCTTCCACGGCGTCCGGCGCCCGGCGCTCGAGGAGCACCTCCTCCGGCTCGCCGCGGACGCCCGCGTCGTCCTGCTCCGCGTGTGGGGTGGCGGGCTGATCGAGTCCGAGTCGTTCTACGACGCCTGCGACCGGCTCGGCATCATGGTCTGGCAGGAGCTGAGCCAGTCGAGCTCCGGCGTCGACAGCGTCCCGTCCACGGACGAGGCCTTCGTCCGGCTGATGGCGGACGAGGCGCGGGCGGTCGCCCCGCGGGTCGCTGCACACCCCTCGCTCGTGCTGTGGTGTGGCGGCAACGAGCTCGCCGACGAGGCCGGGCCGCTCGACGAGCGATCGCCGGTCCTGGCGGCCATCCGCGATGGCCTGGCCGACACCGACCCGAGCCGCGCCTGGCTGCCGACGTCCCCGACCGGGCCGCGCTTCCACAACCGGCTCGAGGACATCGAGGCCGACCCCGACGGGCTGCACGACGTCCACGGGCCGTGGGAGCACCAGGGCCTCGATGGCCAGGCGCGGCTGTACGACGCCGGCACGTCGCTCCTCAACAGCGAGTTCGGCGTGGAGGGGATGGCGAACCGGCGCCAGCTCGAGGCGCTCATCCGGCCCGAGCACCGATGGCCGGCGGACCGGACGAACCCGGTGTATCGCCACCTCGGTGACTGGTGGGACAACGCCCCGTTGGTCCAGGCGTCGTTCGGCGGGCGGATCCGGGACGTGGACGGCATGCGGCGGGCGAGCCAGCACCTCCAGGCGGACGGGCTGCGGTACGCGGTGGAGGCGAACCGGCGCCGCGAGCCGCGCCACTCGGGCTCGTTGCCGTGGCAGCTCAACGAGTCGTTTCCGAACGCCTGGTGCACCTCCGCGGTGGACCACCGCGGCGATCCCAAGCCCTCGTACTTCGCGGTCCGTCGGGCGTACGCGCCGGTCCACGTGTCCGCGACGTTCGCCGGCTGGGCGATGCACGGGCGGCCGATGACCGTGGAGGCGTGGGCGTGGTCCGCTCGAGAGGCGGTGTCCGGCGGGTCGCTCGACGTTCGCGCGGTCACGCCGGACGGTGTCGTGCTCGCGTCGGTGAGCGCACCCGTCGACCTCGAGGCAGGTCGGCCGCGCGCCTACGCTCCCCTCGACGTCCCGGCCGCGGACGGCCTGGTGGTCGTCGACCTGGCGCTCCGGCGTGATGACGCGCTGCTCGCGTCGAACCGGTATGTCCTCTCGGGCGGCGACGACCTCGCGCCGATGTTCGACCTCGCCGCCGCGGACGTGCGCGTGGACGCTCTCCGCCGGGACGCGGACGGGTGGGTCGTGGATCTGGCCCACGTCGGTGGGCCGGCCGCGCTCGGACTGGTGATCGACGACGACCGGCCGATCGACGAACCGGGCTGGGCGGAGGCGTCCGACGGCTGGTTCGACCTGCTGCCCGGCGAGTCACGGACGGTCGAGGTCCGCTGGGCCGACGCGCCGCCGGGCGGCCGGCGCCTGCGACTCCACGGGTGGAACGTCGATGTCGCGATCGAGTGATCCGCGGTTCGTCGTCGAGGTCGAGTCGGCCGACGGGCTGGCGAGGCTGATCGACGCGCCGGTCGGGCACGGCAGCGTCGTCGCCGAGGACGGCGGGTTCCGGGCACGGCTGGACGCCCGGCCGATCGATGGGGAGGGGCTGCACCTCTCGCTCGAGGTGACACGCTCCGCCGAGGCCGGTCCGGTCGAGGGTGCCGTGCGGCTCGCGATCGTGCTCGGCCCCGCCGACGATCCGTGGCCGATGATCCCGGGCGTCCTGTACGGCGAGAACCGGCCCGAGGGATCCTCGCTCCCCTACCCGGCCTGGCGCCTCGATCCCGATCCCGCCGACGAGTGGGCCTCCGATCGATGGCTGTTCCGCGCGGACCGCGCGGCCACGCCGATGGCGCTCGCGAGCGACGGCGAACGGACGGTCGCGCTGGTCGTGCGCGAGACCGGCGAGCTCGGCCTCCAGGGACTCGAGGTGGCCGCCACGCACGAGGCGACGGAGGTGGCCGTCTGGGCGCCGTTCCAGGAGCAGCCGGTCCGCTACGACGGGTCGCCCCGGCCGCAGCCCGGGGTGGAGAACCGGCACCGCTGGGCCCCGGGCGAGACGCGGACGCTCGAGGCTCGGGCCTACGTGCGCGAGCCGGACCGGTACGCGTTCGCGGCGATTCTCCGCACGGTCGACGGCTGGCTCGCGAACGCGGGGCCGGACCGGCCGCCGATGCCGCCCTGGACGTCGCTCGACCGCGCGGCCGCGCTCGCCGCCGAGGGGCTGCGCCGATGGCACTGGCGCGAGGCGGACGGCGTGCTGCTGGAGACCGCCGCGTTCGAGCGGGGCCCCGGCGATCTGCCGGCCGGCGAGGCGGACGGCGACCGGCTCGCGATGCACGTCGCGTGGCTGAGCGGCGTACCGGCCGCGGCCGCGCTCCTCGCGCATGGGCGCCGAACGAGCGACGCCGAGGCGGTCGCCATCGGCGAGCGGGTGATCGATGGCGCGTGCGCCAACCTCGCCCCGGCCGGGACGTTCTGGGGCCAGTGGACCGCGGAGCGCGGCTGGACCAAGGGCTGGACGCCCGGTGAGGACCGGCTCCACGCGCGGACCCTCGCCGAGGCGACGCTGTTCACGGTCCGGGCGGTGGCGGCCGAACGCGCGATCGGGGTGGAGCGCGAGGCGTGGGCCGCCGCGGCGGCCAGCAACCTTGCCTTCGCGGCGGCGCACGCGCGAGACGACGGAGCGCTGGGCAGCGCGTATCACGGCCGCACAGGCACCGTGGAGTCGTGGGACGGGACCGCGGGCCTCGCCTGGGTGCCCGCGCTCGTGGAGGGCGCGAGCGTCCTCGGCGAGGCGGCCTGGATGGACGTCGCGCGGGCGGCCGGGGGCTGGTACGCCCGGTTCGTCGAGCGTGCCTTCCTCCACGGGGCGCCCGAGGACGTGGAGCTGGCTCCGACCTCGGAGGACGGCTACGTCGCGGTGATGGCGTACGTGGCGCTCGCCCGTGCCGCCGCGAACGACGGTGAGCGACGCCGATGGCTCGGCCTGGCGGCGCACGCCGCCGACTGGACCCTGACGTTCCGCTACGCGTACGACGTGGCGTTCCCGCCCCGGTCGATCGTCGCGCGACACGGGTACCGGAGCCGGGGCATGGACCAGGCGTCCGTCGCGAACCAGCACCTCCACGTCTACGGGCTGATCTGCACCGAGGAGCTGGCATGGCTCGGGCGTGTGCTGGACGACGCGTGGCTGGGCGTGCGCGCCCGCGACCACTTCGTCGCGGCTCGCCAGCTCCTCGTCCGCGACGACGGCGAGCTCAACGGCCGTCGCGGGATGCTCGCGGAGCGGGTCTATCAGACCGACTGCTTCGGCCCCAAGGGCGGGATGGGGATGCTCTCGCACGCCTGGTGCCTCGGCCTGCTGCTGTGGGCCTGCGAGGCCGCGCGTGCAGATCCCGCGCTCGCAGACGATCCTGTGACCGATGGCTCCGTCCGCTGACCCCCGCCTCGGGCCATGGCCCGTCGTCCCGCACCGCGTCTCCCGGTTCTACCGCGGCGGCGCGCTCCTCGAGGCGTTCCGCGCGGGTGCGCTCGACCGCCCAGTCGACGACGCCGACGACACGGAGCGGCCCGAGGACTGGGTCGCATCGGCGACGGTGGCGAGGCCGCCGGAAGGCGAGTCGCCGACCGACGAGGGGCTGGCCGCGGTCGAGGTCGACGGGCAGCC